>JAQGNC010000397.1 GCA_028292065.1 Betaproteobacteria bacterium | reverse complement strand
TACCTGTGCGGCCGCTGCGAGAAAACCGGCGCGTTCGACCTCATCGTCGATGTAGGCGGCGAGCGTGTTCAGGAGCGACTGGTCGTCGCCGCCTTTCTTGCGCGCACGGGCCAGTATGATTTTGGCCATGGGGCCCATGTGCCCGGTGAGCAGCTTCTCGATCTGCTGCGCGATGGTCTCCACCTCGTCGGGCGGAACGGACGTGCTCATCGGGTCACTCTGAAAGCTCCTGCATCGCGGTTTGCAGGCTGCGGCGCATGCGGTTGAACGACGCGCCGAGCTTTGCGATCTCGTCCCCGCCGCTCGCCGGGATCTCGGGCACGCTGAAGTCGCCGGTGCTCACGGCGTCGGCCGCGGCGGCCATGCGTTGAATCGGTCGCACGATGAGAGAAGTCAGCATCAGGTTGAGCGCGGCGAAGACGAGCGCGAACGTGGCGATCAGCGATGACATGAACGTGATGAACGCGTGGTTCGCATTCCTCGTCGGCAGCGCGGTCGGCACCGATACCACCTGCGCGCCGATGATCTCGTCGCGTTTCCAGCCGAATCCGTTCGAAGGGCCATACACCGCGATCATCGACTGCGGCGCCGCGGCGGGCGTGCTGTGGCAGGACAGGCACGAGTCGGCAGTGACGCGGATCGGATGGGCGATGTAGAGCGAGCGTCCCGCCGGCGTATCGCGCTCGCCGAGGACCTCCTGCATCGCGGAATTATTTTTGAAGGTCGTCACCACGTCGAGCTCCCAGTCGGCCGCGCGATTGCTCGGGTTAGTCGGGTTGAGCGTGGCTTCCTTGTAACCGTAGTCGGGGTACTTCTTGCGCAGCTCGCCGAGCGTCTGGGAAGCCGCGAACGCGGGGACCATCTGGGGCATGAACACCCGCGTGAGCTGGGGCTGTAGCTGAGGACCGACCTGGTGGGTGGTGTAGCCGCGTATCGCCAGCGCGGTGTCCATCAGCAACCTCGCGTTGCGCACCGTTTCCGCTTTCGCATTGCGGTGCAGCAGCACGTACGAGCTCCAACCCGCGATGGTGAGACCGACGAGAAACACCGCGGTCAGCACCAGGTTGAACTTCAGGCGTATGCCCCGATCCCCGAGTATCGACTTGATCATGTCACTCGCTCCGCGTGAGATGCCCGCATTACGTTTTTAACTCAAACGGTTGCCATGCGTCCACAACGCACCATCGGCGGCGCGCCCGTATCACACCTGCGCGTGGCGTGAGCGCACCCCATGCTAATCTTTGGATATAGTCCGTCTGACATATCAGCTGCAACGAGCGGTGCACGTAAGATCAGGCCACCAATATGCCAAAGCCGGGGCAAACCAAAGACTCGCCGAACATCGCAGCGCTGATTGCGGGAGGAATAGGCGTCGCGGCGCTGCTGGTATGGGTCGGCTCACTGTGGCTGCCGGCGCCGGACGAAACACCGCCGGCCGAGCGCGCCGAGAAGGCGCCAGAGAAGGCCGCCGCGCCGCCGCCTTCCCCTCCCGCAGCAGCCGCACCCGCCGTTGCACCGCCCGCCCCTGCGACGAGTGTCGCGCCGCCGGCGCCTGTCGCTGTTGCGCCGAACCTGGAGCCGCGTAACGCTCCCGCGGAGCCGCGCCACGCGGACGCGCCGCAAGCCCCCGCGCGAGCGCCGATCGCCGCGTCCAGACAGCCGCAGCCGCGTGACAGCAACGTCCCGCCGCAAAAGCCTGCGATGTCTGCGCAAAGGGACGCACCGCCAAGCCCTTCGACGAACACGCCACGCGACGCTGCGCAACCCGCGACATCGGCGGCAGCAAATGGCCGGAAAAGCGCAGCGGGCGCCGACCCGGCTGTGGCGGCGATGCGCGGGCGCTACGTCGGCAACCTCTTCAGCAGCGCGAGCTCGGAAATGATCGGCCTCACCCTGGTCATCTCCGCCGTCGAGGACGGCGTCGTGACCGCGACGGCGAGTCTCGGCGGCAGGGGCTGCAATGGCGACTATCCGATGCACGGCAAGCTCGAGAGCGGCCAGCTCCAGCTGAAAGCCACGCGCAACGGCGGCCCGGCCGGCGATTGCCCGCTGGGCTTGATGCTCGCGGTACAAGGCGACCGGCTCGCCGGGGCGAGCCACTCCGGCGACAAGGTGCAGCTCAGGAAGTAAGCCCGCCGCCATCGCGACCAGCCGGGCCTGGCCACGTGGCGATCTCGTGACGAAGGCTGGAGCGTGGTGCGCGCACCGACAACCGGCATAAAATCGACACCGCTCTTCGTGGGTTTCGTTCGATCGTCTGACTGAAAAGGCTGAACGGCTTGAGCACAACGCTGTGGATCGTCCTGGGCATCGTCGCCGTCGTGGTCGTCATCTATTTCCTGACCATGCGCGTTTTTTTTCGCCAGAGCCGCGATGCGGACAAAAACATCGACATGAGCAAGGTCCGCGAATGGAAGGACGAGGACTGAGTATCGGGGACCGTCCCAATTCCAGGGACTCAGCTTTTCTTGCTCCATTTGTCGACCCAGGTGCTGTTCGCGTCGGTGAGTATGCCTTCGCAGTCGTTCACGAACGCCGACCACTGCGCCGAGGGTGCGACAAAAGCTTCCGGCGCTTCAGTGAGCGCGTTGCGTAGCCGCCGCGAGGTTGCGCGATAGTTTGCGACCGTGAACTCGTAGCGGCCCGCTTCGATATGCGCGAGGATCACGCCCGAGACCGTCGTCATGACCCCGGTCAGCACGATGAAATCGAAATGCCAGCCCAGCGGGTCTTTTTTCGCCACGCCGATCGCTGCGGTCAGGCACGCGGTCAGTAGCGCCAGGCCCGCCTCGAGGCGCCGCAGTGTTCTCGCAGTGCGCTGCGCAGCGTTCGCCTTCGGGTCGAAGAAGGTTTTGATCTGGTGCTCTATGCGCGTCTGGATGTACTCCTCTGGCGTCATCGGGCCCGTCGGCGCGCTGCCTTTTCCGTCGGGCGCCGCGTCCGCGATCATCTCGTCGACGCTCTTCTCGATCTCTTCGCGCTGGCGGTTGAGCTTCGAATTGCGCGTGGCCGGGTCGTCGTACGGCGCGGCGCCGGCGGCGTACTTGTAAGCCTCTCGCTTGAGCGCCTCGGAAGCCGCACGCGCCCGGAGCCACGCCGTGGCGTTCTGGCTGCCGAGCGAGCGCGCGGTGAGAAAACCGATGACGGCGAAGAGCATCGCGCCTGCGATCGCGACGTAGGTTCGCGCCTCGCCGTCGAGCTGGCTGGCGATGGCGCCGAGCAGCGCGCCGCCGATCGAGAGCGCGAACGTGATCCATCGCGCCTGGTCGTAGCGGGCCTTGAGGCGGTTCGCAGTGGCCGACCACACGCCCTGACGATCCGATACCAGTTGCAGCGGAGCCATGCCGTCCCCTTTATTGTTTGCATACGCGGGACAGGCGCCCGCTGGGGAAGGCTAGCGTTTAAACGTGGTTTTGATCAAGCCCGTCGAGCGTAGCGAGGAAGCTGCGTTTTTCGGTGGTGCGACCCGCGAGGGGCCGCACCCGGCCGATGCTCAGTCGTCGTTGTAGCCGCCGCCGAACGGAAACGGGTCGTGCGGTTTCGGCTGCTGACGCTTGCTGACGCCCCATGCTTCGGCGCCCTGGGTGTTGCCGTTGCGCGCCTGCTGGTCGGCGTAGGTATCGAGCGCCGGAAGGCTCACGCTCGCTTCGGCGTCGGCCGGGTAAGGCGAATCGTTGGCCGACAGCGCCACGCCGTGCACCGCGAACATCAGGACGGATACTGCAACGACTTGAAGACTGCGTTTCATGATGAGCTCCTTTGATATGCGCACGCCTTTGACGTTGCTGCCAGGGCTTCACAAGAGACGCGCTCGAACTTCTTGGCCCCGATCTATTGCTGTTCACAACCGATGGGGCACATCTTAGGAATCAAAAGCGCGTGTGCAAATCAGGCAGACGACCTACGACTATCAGCCGGTCCGTTGAAGGGCAGGGCATGCTCTGTCATCCGCGGCGCGGATAACTCTGGCCCCCTCGCACGCTTCGCGTGCTCTGCCCCTTCAGGGGGAGGTCGGGATCGGGGTGGCTTACGCCCCGCGCGGAGGCGCGATTGCCTGCGCCTCAACCGTGCAACGCCTGCTGCACCGGACGCACTTCGATCGTTCCGCCGACACGCAGCGTCGGAATGCGCGAGGCGAGCGCCATCGCCTCGTCGAGGTCCTTGCACTCGAGCACGTGATAGCCGCCGAGCTGCTCCTTGGTCTCCGCGTAAGGTCCGTCGGTGATCACCGGCTTGCCGTTGCTCGCCCGAACCGTGGTCGAGCTCGCGCTCGACTTCAGTTTCGCGCCGGCGAGATAGTGGCCGCTGCCGGCGGTGGTCTGCACCCACTCGCCGTACTCCTGCATGATCGAGTCACGCTCCGCCTGGGGAATCTGCTCCCACAGCTTCTCGTCGAAACAGCACATCAGCAGATATTGCATTTCATTTCTCCCTGTTATTTTTCCGCGGCGGCTTTGAGATTCGCGAGCCCGGCCTCGAAATCCTGACCCACCATCCTGTCCATGCTGAGGAAAACCTGTATGACTTTCGAGAGGAAAGGGCTATGGCCGTGCATCGCCCACGTTACGTTGGTTGTGCCCCCTTCAGGCTTGAGCGTGAAGTCGGCGACGTTGTGCGCTTCGACAGGCTTCAGGAAATACAGGTCGATCGTCACTTTCGAAGCCGGCGACGATTCCGCGATTTCCATGCGGCCGCTGCCGACGGCGTTATTGCCTTCCCACGCGTACGCGGCGCCTTTGCCGCGAGGCGCGCCGCTGTGGCTGCGCTTCATCGAAGGGTCCTTGTTTTCCCACGGCGACCACGCGGTCCAGTTGTGGAAGTCGTCGAGCAGCGGAAAAATCTTCTCCGGAGGCGCTTTGATGCTCACCGACCGCTCGACGCGAAAGCTGTCTGGCTTGGTCGCCGCGACAGCGAGGACGGCAGCGAGTGCAACGACGACGACGATCGCAATTTTCTTGAGCATGAATTTCCTGTGCGTGAGCCGTAAGGGACGGCGGCGATAACTTTAAGTCTTGGGGCCCGCGACGATCATCCACGAGACGCCGAAGCGGTCGGCAACCATCCCGAAACGCGACGCGAAGAAAGTCTCGGTGAGCGGCATCTGCACCTGTCCGCCGTCGGCGATGGCGGCAAAGAGCCGCTCGCCGTCGGCGACCGTGTCCGCCGACAGCGAAAGAGCCACACCCTGGAAGCTGGGGGCGCCGCCGCAGTTGCCGTCGGACGCCATGATGTCGGTCTCGCCGATGCGAAAGGCGGCGTGCATGACCTTGTCCGGCGAGGCGCTCGGCGGGGCGCAGCCGGGTTGCGGCGCCTGCGGGGCGTCCTTGAAGCGCATGAGCATCGTCACTTGCGCGCCGAGCGCTTTCTTGTAGAACTCGATCGCCTCTTCGCAGCGGCCGTCGAAAAACAGGTAGGGCTGAACCAGCATGGGAATCTCCTTACTTGTTGGAGTCGATTTGTGAACGCAGCCGCTCTTCCTGGGCTCGCAGCTCGGGCGTGAATTCCTCGCCGAAATCCTCGGCTTCGAACACCTGGCGGATCTCGATCTCGCATTCGCCGGCGAACGGGCTGGGGCACCGCTTGACCCACTCGATGGCTTCTTCCTTCGACTTCACCTGCCACATCCAGAAACCCGCGATCAGCTCTTTCGTTTCGGCGAAAGGTCCGTCGATCACGGTCCGCTTGTCGCCGGAGAACCTCACGCGTGCGCCTTTCGAGCTCGCCTGGAGGCCTTCGCCGGACAGCATGATGCCGGCGTCGACCAGCGCTTCGTTGAACTTACCCATGTCGGTGAGCAGCTTCTCGTCGGGC
>JAQGNC010000394.1 GCA_028292065.1 Betaproteobacteria bacterium | reverse complement strand
CATTCTGGCATGTCAGATTGACATGCACAACGGGCTCGCGCCGACGTTGTGCAGAGGGCGGCGAGGCTCGCGGTTTACATCCCACCCGATCCCGACCTTGCGCCTGAAGGGTAACGAGGGTTTTTACGACCGAGCACAGTTCATGCTTTTGGGATGCCTCACATTCAATGCGGCAACAGGGGATTCGTATGAAAGCAGTCACCGTATTAACACTCGCGGGCGCGCTCGCCGCAGCCTTCGCGGCGCCGTTCGCGGCCGCGCAAACCTACCCGGCCAAACCGGTTCGCATGATCGTACCGCTGTCGCCCGGCGGCGCAGTCGACGTGGCAGGCCGCCTGGTCGCCCGCAGCCTGAGCGAGCGCTGGGGCACACAGGTCGTCGTCGAGAACCGGCCCGGTGCGGGCGGTACGGTCGGTACCGCAGTGGCGGCGAAGGCGGCGCCCGACGGCTACACCCTGCTGATGGGATCGTCGACGCTCATGTCGGTGAACCCGCACCTCTATCCGAAGCTCGCCTACGATACGGTGCGCGACTTCACGCCGGTCGCGCTCGTCGCGTCGACGCCGCTGCTGCTCGTCGTGCATCCTTCGGTTCCGGTCAGGAACCTGAAGCAGTTCGTGGCCTTTGCCAAAGGCCAGCCGGGGGCGCTCAACTACTCGTCATCCGGCAACGGCTCGACCGGCCACCTCGCCGGCGAGATGTTCCGGCGCGCGACCGGCACGAACATCGTGCACGTGCCTCATTCGGGCAGCGCGCCTGCGCTCGTGAGCCTCATGAGCGGCGAGACCCAGATGATGTTACCGACGATCTCCGCGGCGCTGTCGCAGGCGCGCAGCGGCCGGCTGCGCGCGCTCGCGGTGACTAGCCAGCGCAGGGTCGACGCGGCCCCCGAGCTGCCGACCGTCGCCGAAGCGGGCGTTCCCGGTTTCGACGTCGAGATCTGGAGCGGCGTGTTCATGCCGGCGAACGTGCCGCGCGAGCTGGTCACGCGAGTGCATGGCGATCTCATGGATCAACTGAAGCAGCCCGCGCTGCGCAAGGCTTTCGTCGAGCAGGGTGCGAGCGTGGTCACGCGCGACACACCCGAACAGTTCGCTTCATACGTGAAGACCGAGTGGGCGAAGTGGGGGCGCGCGGTGAAGGAGTCCGGCGCGCAAATCGACTGAGCGCCTTGAAGGGGACAGACCCCGGTTTTGTTTGGTCTTGTTTTACGGGGGTCTGTCCCCGGTTTAATCCGGGGCCAGCGATCGCATCCTGTGGCGCAGGACTTGCTTAGGCGCGCGCCCCGGTGCCGCAACTGTACTGCGGCCTCGTTTCGAAACATTTCTGGAGATTCACTGTGGTGCATCAATTCGTTCGCGTGCTTCAAGTTGGCGTTTCACTCTTCGCGTTGTCCGGTGTCGCACACGCACAGGCCGACAACTATCCGGTGAAACCGATCCGCTTCGTCCTCGCACCGACCGCGGGCAGCGCGGCCGACGTCCTCGCACGCACCGTCGGACAAAAGCTCAGCGCAAGCTGGGGCCAGCAGGTCGTGGTCGAGAACCGCCCGAGCGCGGGCGGCATCATCGCGGCGAAGCTCGCGGCGAGCGCGACGCCCGACGGCTACACGCTGCTGATGGTGTCGGCGCTGCATGCGTCCGCGGCGGCGATGTTCAAGTCGCTGCCGTACGACCCGGTCAAGGATTTCGCGGGCATCACGCGCGTGGCCAACGTCCCGAGCGTCCTCGTCGTGTCGTCCGGGATGGGGATCAAGTCGATGAAGCAGTTCATCGCGACCGCGCGCGCCAGGCCCGGTGAGTTCAACTACTCGTCGCCGGGAATCGGCACCGCGAGCCATCTTGCGGGCGCGTATTTCAACAACATGGCCGGCGTGCAGGCGCAGCACGTGCCTTACAAAGGCATACCGGAAGCGGTGACCGACGTCGTCACGGGGCGCGTGCAGTATTCGTTCGTGCCCATCCCCAATGCGATCGCTTCGATCAAGGACGGCAAGCTGATCGCGCTCGCTACGTCCACGGGTAAACGCGCGTCGGTGTTGCCCGAGCTGCCCACCGTTGCCGAAGCGGGGCTCGCGGGTTACGAGTTCGACCCGTGGTTCGCGATGTTCACGTCCGCGGGGGTGCCGCGTCCGCTGGTCAACAAGCTGTCGCAGGAGATCGGCCGCATCCTCGTGCTGGCCGACGTGAAAGAGAAGCTGCAATCGCTGGGCGCCGAGCCGATGCCGACCACGCCCGAGCAGCTCGACGCGCACGTGCGCGCCGAGATCGTGAAGTACCGCAAGATCGTGAAGGACGCGGGGATCAAACCCGAAGCGTGACGCGTGGCGCCCCTCGCGCTGTCCTGAAGGTGTCATCGCGAGGAGCCGGCAGCGCGACGTGGCGATCCCGTGGCGCACGGGTAAAGGAAAGGAGGTTACGGAGGGAAACCTTGGTTTCCCTCTGTTCGTTTACCGGCGAGCGCGCGTAGCGCGAGGAGCCGGCAGCGCGACGTGGCGATCCCGTGGCGCACGAGGTTTTCGAGCGCCTCGGGATTGCTTCGTCACTGTGTTCCTCGCAATGACAGAACGGCGTCACGGCGAAAAGCCGCGAGCGAGCGCAGCCCGCTGAGCTAGAATCGGTGCCTTCGACGGTCCGCCTCGAACTCCGGAATACAGAACGATGAAGTGCTGGATTCAGCTCGCCGTCACGGCGGGCTCGTTGCTCGTGACATTCGCCGCAGCGGCGCAGAACGCCGCGCCGGCGCAGTACCCCGTCAAGCCCATACGCGGCATCGTCGGTTTCGTGCCCGGCGGCGCGACCGACATGATGGCGCGCGCGCTCACGCAGAAGCTCTCCGATGCCTTCGGCCAGCAGCTCATCGTCGACAACCGCGCGGGCGGCGGCGGTGTCATCGCGGCGACGATGGCGAAGGATTCGCCGCCCGACGGTTATACGATCTTCTTCGGCACGATCAGCACGCTTGCGACGAACGTCGCGACCAGCCCGAAGCTGCCTTACGATCCGCTGCGCGATTTCGCGCCGATCACGATGACTTCGTACAACCCGTACTTCCTCGTCGTGCATCCCGGCGTGCAGGCGAAGACCGTGAAGGAATTCATCGCGCTCGCCCGCGCGAAGCCAGGACAGCTCAACTACGCTTCGTCGGGCACCGGCGGCGGCGCGCACCTCGCACTCGAGCTCTTTCGCAGCATGGCCAAGCTCGACATGGTCCACATTCCCTACAAAGGCTCGGGGCAGTCGATCACCGAAGTGCTCGGCGGCCAGGTGCAGATGACTTTCGCGCAGCCTTCGGTGTCCCTGGGCCACGCCAAAGCGGGCAAGCTGCGCATCCTCGGCGTGACGAGCGCGAAGTCGATACCGTCGTGGCCGGACGCGCCGCCGATCGCGCAGGCGGGCGGCCTGCCCGGGTTCGAGGCGACGTCGTGGCAAGGCGTCGTGGCGCCGGCCAGAACGCCGCGCGCCATCATCGACCGCCTGCACGCCGAGATCGTGAAAGCGCTGCACTCACCCGAGATGAAAGCCAAGCTCGCCGCGGAAAGCTCGGAGGCGGGCGGGATGCCGCCCGAGCAGTTCGGGCGCTTCATCGCGAACGAGATCGCCAAGTGGAAGCGGGTGGTGAAGGACGCGAATATTCGCGTCGAAAGCTAGTGACGGGCTACCGCGGTACGCATTAACGAGTAGTGCAGGCGTGTCGTGAGCGGCGCCGCGCAGTCGAAGGGCGCCTCGCCTGCAGCAACCGACAACAAGGAGAACCAACATGCTTTGGACCATATCCTGCACCGACAAACCGAATACCGCCGCGATTCGCGAGGAGCACCTGCTGCCTCATCGCGAGTATCTGCAAAGCTCGAAAGGCATACTCGTGCTCGCCGGCGCGACGCAGACCGACGACGGCAAGGAAGCGATCGGCAGCCTCTTCGTGGTGAACGTCGCGAGCCGCGCCGAGGCGAAAGCGTTCTCCGACGGCGACCCTTTCACGAAGGCCGGCGTGTTTTCGAGCATCACGATCACGCGCATGCGCAAAGGGCAGTGGAACCCGGCGGCGGCTGAAGGGGCCTGAGCCGCAGCGCTGCGGTTCAGGCAGACGCTGAAGGGGTCTGCGCGCCGCTGCTTGCGACGAGGGGAGTTCGGCGAAGGCCGCTGCCGCTACCGCGCCCCTCACCCTGACCCTCTCCCCAAGTGCGGGGAGAGGGAACTGGGGCTCTGGCCCGAGTGAGTGCGGGGAGAGGGGAACTGCGACCGGGCGTGAGGCGAGCGCCTCGGCTCAGGCCGCGGCCGGGCGCAATGCGCGCCGCGCGCGGAATCGCTCGAGCGCAGTGACGACTCGCAGCGCCGCCATCGCGGCGCGGCCTCTCAGGGTGACGGGGAAGGTGCAGTTGTAATTGCGCTCGAGCACGCCGCCGAACTCGCGCTTGAAGTTGTTGATGTTGGCGCGTTCGGGCGCGGACTCGTCCTCGAACATCCCGCCCCAGCAGAAACGCTCGATGCCGAGCGCCTTGAACGCGAGCATGTCGCGCCAGTGGTGCCAGCGGTTCGCCCTGGCGATCACCGCACGCTCCGACTTGTCCACGCCGC
>JAQGNC010000385.1 GCA_028292065.1 Betaproteobacteria bacterium | reverse complement strand
CTCAACCTCGCCACCGGAGGCATCAACGATCCCGGCGTGGCGGGCAAGCGCTTCCAGGCGGCCGCGCAGCGAATGCAGAGCCGCGACTGGCACGTGCAGTTGAACACGAGCCTCGCGGTCATCGCCGCATTGAAGGACATGCTCGCGGCGTCGCCGGTGCCGGTCGTGTTCGACCACTTCGGCGGCGCGCAACCCGAGCTCGGTCTGCAGCAGGCCGGTTTCGACGCGCTGGTCGAGCTCGTTCGCTCGGGTGTCGCGTACGTGAAGATATCGGTGAACGGCGACGGGCGCGCCGACTATTCGGGTTTCGCGCCGCTCGCCAAGGCGCTGATCGCCGCAAACCAGGATCGCATCCTGTGGGGAACGAACTGGCCGCATCCCAACTCGGCGACACCGGCGGGCCGCAAGCCGACGGAGTTCACGCCCGTTTTCCAGGCCGATGACGGCCTCGTGCTCAACCAGCTGCCCCTCTGGGCGCCGGACGCGGCCGTCCGCAGGAAAATCCTGGTCGACAATCCGGCGCGGGTTTACGGGTTCTGAGAAAGCGCAGCGTCTCAGTGACGTGGTTATGAGAAATCCGGTTAAAGGAATTTCCGCACATGTCGTTGAGACCTGCGTTGCAGACCTACTTTCCAACCTGATCCGCCGCGCGACGGCGCAAGACAATGGCATCCAGAAACCAGGTTCCGAACCTCACCCCGCGGGCCAAAGCGGCCCGGCGACGCAGTCGGATCGCGGGGTTCGCTCTTTTTGCCGTCGCCCTCGGGTGCATCCTCGTGACCTTCATTTCCTGGTCTTCCCACTGATCGGCGGCAGCGGCGCCGCCGGACAAAGCGTAGCGGTGTGATGGCAGGGTCCGCCATGCCGTCGTCTTGACGGCTGCGCGGGCGATGCCGCATCCTCTGCCGGCTCATAAACGACAGGGAGGAGACCACAATGAAACCAAGATTCGCAGGCGCAGCGGGGCTGCTGCTCATCGCGTTGCTCGGCTTCGGCTGCGCACATCACTCGTCGAGCCGGGGCTGGGTCACGCTGATAGACGGCAACGCGGGCATGGAGAACTGGAACCCGACCGGCAGCGCCGCCAACTGGAGTGCCGCCGATGGCGCGATCCAGGCCGACAAGAGCACGGGCAAGGGCAGCAGCGTCCTGGTCTCGAAGAAGTCGTTCAAGGACTTCGAGCTCTACACCGAATTCTGGGCGTCGGACGACACCAACAGCGGCATTTACATCCGCATCATGAATCCGAACGACGTCAGCACGTCCACAGGCGCGTACGAGGTGCAGATCTGGGACAAGAATCCCAATCCCGCTTACAGCACCGGAAGCCTCGTCAATGTCGCCGCGGTGAATCCCATATACAAAGCCGGCGGCCGCTGGAACACCTTCGAGATCTACGCGAAGGGCGACGAGATCACCGTCAAGCTGAACGGCGTCGTCACCGTCAGCACGCGCGACGGCAGGTTCCCGGAGGGAAGGATCGGCATCCAGTACAACGGGGGGCCGATCAAGGTGCGCAAGCTGGCGGTCAGGGAGCTGTAGCTCGCTACGCTCGCTCGCCAATCACGCCAAGGAGGGAAACCAAGGTTTCCCTCGCTACGCTCGGCTCGCCAATCACGCCAAAGAGGGAAACCAAGGTTTCCCTCCTTGAACCTCCCTTCCTTTGAACCCCCCTGAAGGGGGAAGGAGAGTTTGCAGGCGCGTTGCGCCTGTAGTCCCCTCCCCATCAGGGGGAGGGTTAGGGTGGGGGTGGGTTTGACTCTGAACAGCTGACGCGGCGCTGATGATCAGATTCGCGTTTGCTTCTGAACCGTCAGCGTGGGGCACGGCTCGTGCTACGCTTCAGTGATGTATTTTCTCGGCGTCGGTACCGCGGCACCCGCAACTGTTTATACCCAGGCGCAGTGTTACGATGCGCTGCGGATCTCGCCTCAATTCGAAGCGCTCGAGCGGCGCAGCCGCGGCCTGCTGCAGCGCCTCCTGCTCGGCAATAACGGCATCGACACGCGGGCGCTCGCGCTCGACACGCTGACCGAAGTCTTCGCCGCGGACCCCGACGTTCTGCATCGCCGCTTTGCCAGACACGCGCCGCGGCTCGCGCACGAGGCGGCGCAGCGCGCGCTCACCGACGCCGGCGTCAGCGCGGCCGAGATCGACGCGGTGATCGTCAGCACGTGCACCGGTTATCTGTGCCCGGGTCTGAGCAGCTATGTCATCGAAAGTCTCGGCCTCGCGCACGACGTGGTCGCGCTCGACCTCGTGGGGCAGGGGTGCGGCGCCGCGCTGCCGAACTTCCGCACGTCCGAAGCACTCCTCGCCGCGCGGCGCTGCGATCGCGTGCTGTCGATCTGCGTCGAGGTCTGCAGCGCGGCTTTTTACATCGACGACGACCCGGGCGTGCTCGTGAGCGCGTGCCTTTTCGGCGACGGTGCGGGCGCGGCGGTCCTCGGGCGTGAACCTTCGGGCAATGGACGACGCGTGCGCTGGCAGGCTGCCGAGTCGTCGACCGATCCGGCGCATCGCGACGTGCTGCGCTTCGAGCAGCGCAACGGCATGCTGCGCAATATCCTCGCGCCTGAAGTCCCCGATCGCGCCGCCCGCAGCGCCGCCGAGGTGCTCGACAAGGTGCTTACGCGCGAATCGCTCACGCGCGAGAACATCAGCACGTGGATCTGGCACTCGGGTGGGAAGAAAGTGCTCGAAGCCCTTCAGCGCGAAATCGACCTCGACGCCGATTCGGTGCGCTGGAGCAGCGAAGTCCTGCGCGAATACGGCAACGTCAGCAGCGCGTGCGTGTACTTCGTCCTCGAAGCGGCGCTGCGAGGCGCGGCGCAGCCGGGCTGGTGGTGGATGTCGTCTTTCGGCGCAGGCTTCAGTTGCCATGGGGCGCTGCTGGAAGTTGGAATCGCTTGAGCAGCCTCGGCCGCGCTCGCCTACCGAGTATCTTCGGACGTGCCGCACGACGGGTCGCGCACAGCGACGCATCTGTCAGTTCCACTTTGCGTCCCTGTTCTTTCCGTTGCGTCCCTTCGTTTCCTGCTTCTCGGGTTGCGCGGTAGCGTGGCTTCTTTACTGCGCCGCGTCGATCCCGAATGGCTGGACGAGCTTCCCGCCGCCGACCCTCGCGCGGTTCGCAGCCGCCGCGACCTGCGGCTGATGAATCGGATCATGGGGCACGCGCCGATCATCCGGCGTGCGCTCGGCCGCGCGCTTCGTGTCGACGCGACACCCACCCCCATCGCGGCCTTCCCCCTGAAGGGGAAGGGTTTGTTCCCCTTGCGCATCGCCGAGCTTGGCGCGGGCGACGGCACACTGCTGCTGCGGGCGCTGCCGCGATGCGCGACGGGCGCGCGGCTCGTGTTCGTCGATCGCCAGCCGGTCGTGAGCGTCGCGACGATCAGCCGATACGCCGAGCGCGGCTTCGACGCGACGGTCGACGCCGCGGATGTCTTCGATTGGCTGCGACGCGAGGGCCCGCACTTTGACGCCATCGTCGCGAATCTTTTCCTGCACCATTTCGAAGCGCCGCAGCTCACCGAGCTTCTCGCGCTCGCGTCGCGCCGCACTGACGTGTTCGTCGCGTGCGAGCCCAGGCGCGCGAGAATCCCGCTCGCCGGCAGCCGACTGCTCGGGCTGATCGGCTGTAACGACGTCACGCGCCACGATGCTCACGTGTCGGTGCGGGCGGGATTCGCCGGCCGCGAACTGTCGGCGTGCTGGCCTTCCGGTGCGGGATGGATCCTCGAGGAACGCAAGGGCGGTTTCTTCAGTCACTTGTTCATGGCAACCGCCGTGCGCGCGTCGTGAATCAATTTCCCGCGACCTACGACGCGATCATCATCGGCGCCGGCCCGTCGGGAGCGACCGCCGCGCTGCTGCTCGCGCGTGCGGGCTGGTCGGTTGCGATCGTCGAAAAAGCGTCTTTCCCGCGGCCCAAAGTCTGCGGCGAGTTCGTTTCGGCCAGTGCGCTGTCGCTGCTTGCGCGCGCGCGCGCCGCGGACGCGGTGCTCGCCCGGGCAGGCCCTGAGATTCGTGAGGTCGGTTTTTATGCGGGTCAGCGCATGGTGACCGCGCGATTGCTGCCTTATGCCGGTGTCGTGCGATACGGCCGGGCGCTCGGCCGCGACCACTTCGACGCCGCTCTACTCGACGAAGCTGTCCGCGCCGGAGCCGCGGCGTGGCAGCCGTGGACGGTTCAGGGCACAGGCGTTGATGGTGACACGCTGATCTGTCGCGCGCAGAACAGGGATACGGAGGAGGTTCGAGAGTTGCGCGCGCACGTCGTGATCCGTGCGCACGGATCGGCAGATACCGGGCGGCTGCGCGTCCCGGGCGTCGACAGCGCGAAGCGTGCATCCGATCTCCTCGCTTTCAAGACGCACTTCGAGGGCGGTGCTCTGCCGCCGTCGCAGATGCCGCTGCTCGCGTTCCCCGGCGGCTACAGCGGTTTCGTGCACACCGACGGCGGCCGCGTGAGCGCGTCGTGCTGCATCCGCCGCGACGCCCTCGCTGCGGTCCGGCGCACCTCCCCGGGTACGAGCGCGGGCGATGCAGTCTGGAATCGCGTGCTCGACACCTGCCGCGGCGCGCGCGAGGTGCTGCGCGGCGCGGTGCAGCTCGAGCCGTGGCTCGCAGCCGGCCCGCTGCGTCCGGGGATGCGTGCCGCGCCGTCGGACGGCACGCTCGCGGTGGGCAACGCGATGTCAGAGGCGGAGCCGAGTGTCGCCGAAGGCATCACGATCGGGATTCAGTCGGCGTGGCTGCTGAGCGAGCACCTGCTGCGCGCCGGCGCGCCGCAGACCGTTGCGAGCCGTGCGGCGATCGCCCGTGATTACGATACAGCGTATCGCCGCCATTTTTCGCGGCGCATTCGCTGGTCGAGGCTCGTAGGTCGCGTCACGATGAGCCCGCACGCGGCGGGCGTCGCGGCGGCGCTGATGTCGCACGTGCCGCGCCTGCTGACGCTCGGTGCAGCGTGGTCGGGCAAGAAAGGGGAAGCCGCGGCCTGAACGGCCGCAACTGCCGCGGCGCTCGCTGCGATCAGCCGGCGCGGGCGGACACTATGCGCAGCGGCACTCTCGCCGGTGTGATGCGGCCCGGCTCGCGGCGCGTCAGCAGCGGACCGCCGCCATAGCCGTTCAGCCGCGCATGCGCGACGCAATCGAGGAGAAACCGGAAAGTCTCGGGCGCCGCGATCACGCGGCCGTCGGGCGCGCGGCATTGCCACGTCCAGAGAAAGGGCGGCTCATCCGCGCCGCATCCGGGAATTCGATAAAACTCCCACTCTCCCATGATCGCCCCTCATCGTTCTTGTGTTGGGCCAAACGCTTACGCATGACCCATGCCACGTGCGGGATTGCTTGAAGTGACCGCGCTAAAGAGCACCTCGCGTTCAACAAACGTCGCTGCGGCGACGCGGCGATTGCGGCGACGCGCACTGTAAAAACCACAAACCGCGTCTCCGGCCGGAAAAAAGTGCGTCAAAATTGCACTGTACCGCGGCCGGGCCGCCGCCTGCGCCGCGTGCACACACGCTCCGCGTTCGTGATTTTTTTAACGGAAACAGCGTCTTCAGCGAATGCCGGTCAAGCCGCGAAACCATCGCACCATTTGGTACGACGCTTGCGTAGGTATATGCCCGCGAGTCGGCCTGGAGAGCGTGCGTGGTGCGAAACGGTGCGTCGATGATCGAACGGTGGTTCTTCTACCAGGACGTGGCGAACCTGTGGAAGTGGGCGCGCATCGACGTGTTCGGCACCGTGCTGAGCTATTCCGCGGTTGCGTTCGTGAGTCGCGACGACTGCGTCGAGGACGCGCGCCGCAGCGGTTACCGCGAAGAGCCGGCGCGCACAGCCAGCGTCGCCACTCGCGTTGAACGACGCGCCCGCTCGCGCTCCCCGCTGCCGACACGCTACTGATTTCTTCCTGCCTGCGCTCGACTGCGCCGACTCGCGCGGTTGCGGCTCGCCCGGCTATCCACTAGCATCGGCCGCAGCACAAAGCGCGTGACGCCTGACGCCGACCACGAGAAGTCGCCCGGAGCGCCGCTTACGTTGGGGCGCGTTGCGCGGTGCTTACGATACGCGAGGAGATCAAACCGATGTACCGAACAGGACCGTCACGCCGGGTGAGCGTAGCGGCGTGGAGCGCGCTTGCGGTCGCGGCGCTCATGCCGCTCGCTGCGGCCGCACAGAAATTATCCGACAGGCCGCTGCGCCTCGTCGTCCCGTTCGCACCCGGCGGCGTGAACGACATCATCGGGCGCAGGTACGCGCAGGAGATGACGCGGGTGCTCGGGCAGACCATGATCGTCGAGAACAAGGCCGGCGCGAGCGGTGCGATCGGCAGCGCCGAGGTGGCGCGAGCGAAACCCGACGGTCACTCGCTCGTGATCGCGAACACGACCACGCACGTCATCAACCCGATCACGATGAGCGGCCTGAACTACGATGCGCTCAAGGATTTTGCGCCGATCGCGGTCATCACCGTGGTGCCGACCGCGGTCGCGGTTCACCCGTCGCTGCCCTCGCGAAACCTGAAACAGCTCGTCGCTTTCGCCAAGGCGAATCCCGGAAAGCTCTCGTACGGTTCCGCCGGCGCGGGCAGCATTACCAACCTCACCGGCGAGCTCTTCAAGAAGCTCGGCGGCGGGCTCGACATCGTCCACGTGCCTTACAAGGGCGCGGGTCCCGGCCTGCAGGACCTCGTCGCCGGACACATTCCGATGTACACGCCGACGATCAGCGCGGCGCCGATCGCGTATCACAAGGAAGGCCGCATCCGCATGCTCGCGATCTGCTCGGAGAAGCGCCTGAGCGCGGCGGCCGACGTGCCGACCGTGATCGAAGCGGGCATGCCCGACATGGTCGTCTACGCTTTCAACGCCATACTCACCACCGCCGCGACGCCCAAGTCGGTCGTCGACCAGCTTCACCAGGCGACGCTGAAAGCGATGGCGGACCCGGACTTCCAGGACTTCCTGAGGAAAGCCGGCGCCGAGCCGGTGACCGATTCGAGCCCCGAGAAGACGACGCGCTTTCTGAGGAACGAGATCGCGCGCTGGACGCCGATCATCAATGGGGCAGGGTTGAAGCAGTGACGTGTCGACGAGGTGACGGGCTATTTGCGGTAAACCAGTGATGGACATACCCTCGCCCCGGTGACGGGGGAGGGCAGGGTGAGGGGCAACCGTTGTCAGCAAACAAAGATCTATCCATAGCAATCATCGGCGCAGGCATGGGCGGCATGGCCGTCGCGGGGACGCTGCGGCGCGCGGGTTTTGAGAACATCCGCATCTTCGAGCAGGCGAGCCGCTTCGCGCGGATCGGCGCGGGGATCCAGATGATGCCGAACTCGATGAAAGTGCTGCGCGGGATCGGCGTCGAAGAGCGCCTGCGAGCGGTCGCTTTCGCGCCGTATTCGCACCTGAACCGCGACGGTTACACCGGACAAGTCACGATCGAGCTGCCGATGCCGGAGAGCCTGTACGGCGCGCCGTATCTGTGCATGCATCGCGCCGATCTGCACGATGCGCTCGCCTCGGTGGTGCCGCAGGAGATCGTGCACCTCAACAAGAAGCTGACGGGTATCGAGCAGGCGGGTAAGCGCGTCGCGATATCGTTCGCCGACGGCACCGAGGAGACTGCCGATCTCGTGATCGGCGCCGACGGCGTGCACTCGGCAGTGCGCGACATCGTGCTCGGCCCCGAATCGCCGATCAACCGCGGCCGCGTCGCGTATCGCGCGGTGTTCCCGGCCTCGCTCATGAACGGCAAAGACATCGGCGCCTCGCGTACCAAGTGGTGGGGCAAGGACAGGCACATCGTCATCTACTACACCAAGGCCGATCGCAGCGAGATCTACTTCGTGACGAGCGTACCGGAGCCGGTCGAATGGATGACGCGCGAATCGTGGTCCGCCAAAGGCGACGTGCGCGAGCTGCGCGAAGCCTACAAGGACTTCCACGAGGACGTGCGCGCGGTGCTCGACGCGTGCCCCGACTGTCACAAGTGGGCGATCCTCGAGCGCGAGCCGCTGCCGACGTGGAGCAAAGGGCGCGTGGTGCTGCTCGGCGACTCGTGCCACCCGATGACGCCTTACATGGCGCAGGGCGCCGCGACGTCGATCGAGGACGCGGCGATACTCGCCCGCTGCCTCGAAGCTGCTGAAGGTGATGCCGTCGAGCCCGCGCTCGAGCGCTACGAAGCGCACCGCAAGCCCCGCACCTCGCGCGTCCAGGCGATCTCGAGCGCCAATACGTGGATGCAGAAAGGCGAGCAGGACACGTCGTGGCTGTATGGGTACGATGCGTGGAATGCGGATTTGGATTCGTGAGGAGACGGGAGGCATGAGGCCGACGTTCACGCGAAAACCACCCCCATCCCGGCCTTCCTCCTGAAGGGGAAGGAGAGTTTTTGCAGGCGCGCTGCGCCTGTAGTTCCCTCCCCTTCAGGGGGAGGGTTAGGGTGGGGGTGGTTTTGAAGGAAAGGAGGCGCGGAGGGAAACCTTGGTTTCCTTCCGCATCGTTCGCCGCCCGCAGGGTCCCAGCGGGACCCTTCAGGGCGAGGGTTAGGGTGGGGGTGGTTTCAAAGGAAACTTGAATGAAGTCCGATGACATCAATTCGAGCACGACACCCGACCGCACCTACCCCGACCTCCACGACCACCTCGACACCCTGCGCAGCGAAGGCCTGCTGCTGACGATCGATCGCGCGATCGACAAGGACTCGGAGATCCACCCGCTGGTGCGCTGGCAGTACGTCGGGGGCATCGAAGAGCACGAGCGCCGCGCCTTCCTCTTCACCAACGTGGTCGACGCCAAAGGGCGGCGCTACAGGTTTCCGGTCGTCGTCGGTGCGCTCGCGGGTAACCGGCGGATCTACTGCCTCGGCATGAAAGCCACGCCGGAAGAAGTGCAGCCGCGGTGGGAGCAGGCGATCGCGAACCCGATCCCGCCGCGTCTCGTCGAAACCGCTGCGTGCCAGGAAGTCGTGATTACCGGCGACGCGCTCAAAGGCGAAGGCAACGGCCTCGATGCGTTGCCGATACCGGTGTCCACGCCGGGCTTCGACAGTGCGCCGACGCTTACCGCGACCAATGTCATCACCAAAGACCCCGATACGGGCATACACAACCACGGCACGTACCGCGCGGGGCTCAAGGCGCCTGACCGTCTCGTCATCCGGATGGCGACGCGCGTGGGCGGCGCCGGAGGCTATCGCCATTACCTCAAGCATCAGGCGCGCGGCGACACCGTGATGCCGTGCGCCATCGTTCTCGGTGCGCCGCCTTACGTCGCTTTCGTCGCCCCGCAGAAGCTGCCGCTCGACGTCGACGAAATGGGCGTCGCGGGCGGCCTCGCAGGCGAGCCGATCCGAGTGGTGCGCGCGAAGACCGTCGATCTCCTCGTGCCGGCTGAAGCCGAGATCGTCATCGAAGGATTGATCGACCTCACGCAGCTGGAGCCCGAAGGACCTTTCGGCGAGTCGCACGGGCACGTGGCGCTCGAAGAATTCAACATGCCGATGCGAGTGACCGCGATCACGCATCGCAAGGACGCGGTCGTCGCGTCGTACTTGAGCCAGGTGACCCCGAGTGAGTCGAGCGCGATCAAGCGCGTCGCGTACGAGCCGATGTTTCTCGCGCACCTGAACCGGACGCTCGGCATCAAAGGCGTCACGCGCGTGACGATGCACGAGCGCATGACCGCTTTACGCCGCATCACCATCGTCACGGTCGCGAAAGGCACGCCGAAGACCGAAGTGTGGCGCGCGCTCTACGGCGCCACGTCGTTCAAGGCCGACTGCGGCAAGATCTGCATCGCGGTCGACGAAGACATCGATCCGGACAATTCGGACGCGCTTCTCTGGGCCATGGCTTTTCGCATGGACCCGTCGGCAGACCTCCAGGTGCTGCGGCATCGCAGCCCGGGTCATGGTCCGGAGCGCGAGCACGAAGCCGAGCGCGAGGATTCGACGCTGCTCATGGATGCGACGATGAAGGAAGTGCTGCCGCCCCTCGCGCTGCCCAGGCGCGAGTACATGGAGCGCGCGAAGTCGCTGTGGGAAGCGCTCGGACTGCCGAAGTTGAGACCGCAATCGCCATGGTTCGGCGCAGCGGCAGGCGACTGGCTGCCCGCCTGGGACGAGGCGGCGGAGCGCGCCGCGCACGGCGACTATCTCGAGAATGGCCGCATCAGCGAGGGCCGGCAACGCGCCGGACTCAAGCCGGAAACGCGGTTCCGCCCGGACGACGACGCGTGAAACAGTGTTATAACAGCGGCATAAGCCGCGCACATCGCGCCGGCAAGCCGTTTGCATACACGGCGAGACTACGCACTCGAGGAAACGTCATGAACGCTGCAAAAGTGATCGCAATCGTATTGATTATCGCCGGCGCGCTCGGCCTGGTTTACCAGCAGTTCAGCTTCACCAAGGAAACCACGCAGGCGAAGCTCGGCCCGCTCGAGCTTTCGGTCAGGGAGAAGCAGACGGTGAATGTGCCGCTGTGGATCAGCCTGGGTGCGATCGGCATCGGCGTGGTGCTGCTCGTGACGGGCCGCAAGAAGTAAGCTCACTCGACGCGGTGCGCGAGCCGTGGCTATCCGCATCGTGCGTTTCGGCACTGCGCGCGAGCCCGACGAAGGCTTGCGGCTGGGCACCGTGCGGCGGCCGCCGCGCGGCGTGCGCAAGGAAGACTACTCGAAGCTCGATTACTTCGACGTGTGGCTGCCCGAGCTCGCGCCCACCGCCCCGCTCGTGGATTTCGCGCTGTCCGAGCCGTTCACGCTCAAGCGCTGGGCCGAATACGACAAGCGCTATCGCGCCGAGATGAAGAAGCCCGCCGCCCAGCATCTCATCGCCACCCTTGCGGCGCTGTCCGCGCAGACCAATTTATCGGTCGGGTGCTACTGCGAAAACGAGCACTACTGCCACCGCTCGATATTGAAGGAACTGCTCGCGGACGCGGGCGCGGTGATGGTGTAGTTGCCATCGCGAGGCGCCAGCGGCGACGCGGCGACGCGGCGATCTCGTGGCGCACGTAAAAATTTCGCAACGAGATTGCTTCGTCACTGGGTTCCCGCAATGACATCGGCTACTGCGGCTTGATCCCCGCCGCTTTCACGACCGCCATCCATTTCGACACTTCCTGTTTCACGACTGCCGCGAATTCCTGCGGCGAGTCGCCGACGGGCTCGAGTCCGTCGCGCAGCAGCAGCGATTTCACGTCCGGGGCGTTCACCACTTTGATCGATTCGCTGTTGAGGCGCGAGACGATCGACGCCGGCGTTCTTGCTGGCGCCAGCAGGCCGATCCACGACGCGTGCTCGTAGCCGGGCACGCCGGCTTCCGCGATGGTCGGAAACTCGGGTGCGACGATCGAGCGCTTCACAGTGGTCACCGCCAGCGCGCGCAGCTTGCCCGCTTTCACGTGAGGCAGCGCGGTCGAGATCGTCGCGAAGTAAAGCTGAACCTGACCGCTCAGCAGTCCGACCACGCCTGGAGCCCCGCCCTTGTAAGGCACCTGCACCATGTCGGTTCCGGTCATGTGCTTGAACAGCTCGGTTGCGAGGTGGGTGCTCGTCGCGATTCCGCTCGATGCGTAATTGAGCTCGCCGGGTTTTGACTTGGCGAGCGCGATCAATTCCTTTACCGACTTCACCGGCAGCGACGGATGCACGACGAGGATGTGAGGCAGCGCCGCGAAGCGCGTGATCGGCGTGAAATCGTGCACCGGGTCGAAGGGAAGCTGCTGGTGCAGGCTCGGATTGATCGTGAACGAAGCGGCAACCGCGAGGAGCGTATAGCCGTCGGGCGGCGCCTTGGCGACGGTCTCGGTCCCGTTGAGGCTGCCCGCTCCGGGACGGTTATCGACGACGATCGGATGGCCCAGCGCGTCGCTCAGCCTCTGCGTGACCACGCGCGCCGCGAGGTCGGTCGAGCCGCCTGCGCTTTGGGGGACGATGATGCGGATGGATTTCGCGGGGTAGGGGGCCGACAGCGAGGCTGCGAGCGCAGCGGCGGGGATGGCTGCGCACAATGCGAAAACTACATGCGCAGTGATGGACGCAGCACGGCAAACCCACCCCCACCCTAATCCTCCCCCTGAACTGGAGGGGACAACTCTTCCGCGCCTGCGGAAGAAAAAACTCTCCTTCCCCCTCAGGGAGAAGGCCGGGATGGGGGTGGGTTTAATGGCCTCTAGAGTCATCCTTTAATCCTCATCACTCCCGACGTTCATCCCTCATCCCTCATCCCTCATCCCTCATCCCTCATCCCTCATCCCTCATCCCTCCTCCCTCATCCCTCATCCCTCATCCCTCCTCCCTCATCCCTCCTCCCTCCATCATCACTCAGCATCGTACCCCGGCATCACCCTCGCATCGACCACACAGACTTTCCCGTCCTGCACCGCAAGCACGGCGCGCCCCATCGCCTCGTGCATCTCCGCAAGCGTCGCCACCGGACCGATCGCCACTGCGCCTTGCGCGCGCGCCATCGCGGCGATGTCGATGTCCGGCTCGGAGATGCGCTGGCCGATCCACGCGTTGGCGGGCGGGCGCCCACGCGAGACTGCGACGTGCTCCTGGTGCCGCTCGTCGTTGAAGTACGAGCGGTTGTTGCAGACGATCATCATGCACGGGATGCCGTAGTGCGCGGCCGTCCACACCGCGGTGTTGCCCATGAGAAAGTCACCGTCGCCGCAGAGGCCTATCGTCATGCGGGCGCTGCCTTTGAGCGCGAGCGCGGCGCCGACGGTGATGCCCGGCCCCGCACCGACGCCGGCGCCGCCGTCGAAGCCGATGTAATCGAGCGGATGGCGGAAGTGACTGTAGGCGCCGTGCCAGCCGAGCGGCAGACGGCTGATGCACGTGTCGATGTCGCGCGTCGCGGCGTTGAGCGCGTCGGCGACACCGGCGAGCGTCAGCGTCTCCTGCGGCTGCGGTAGCGCTTTGGCAGCACGCGTCGCGGATCTCGACGCCGCTCGCGGCTGAACCGCTTCGAGCAGCATCGGCACCGCCGCGTCGGCGTCGCACATGAGATAGACGTCGACGGGCGGCAGCACGTGGTAGTCCATGCTCCAGCCGCGATGGTTGTGCGCATCGCACGAGACCTGGATGATCTTCGCGTCGACACGGCCGGTCCCGAGCGCCTGCTTGAGCGCGCCGCCGAGATCGAGCCAGTCGAGCGACAGGATGACGTCGGCGTCGGCAATGAGTTGCTTCGCGGCGCCGGACAGGCGGTTCGCCGGCGGCGCCGCGTGCAAGCGGTGATCGGTGGGAAACACGGCCGCGAGCTTGATGTGCGTGAGCACCGGGATGTTCAGCTTCTCCGCGAGCGCGATGCGGGCGTTCCACGCGCTCATGCTGCGTGAGCCGCGGCCGGCGAGCATCACCGGGTTCTTCGCGTTCGAGAGGAGCCGCGCGGCCTCGGCGACGAGTGCTGCCGACGGTTGCGCAGGTGCCGGCACTGCATAGCGAGTCACGTCCGGAACGGGCGGAAGAGTCTCGAGCTTCTGCTCCTGGATCGTGACGTCGAAGTTCACGTACACCGGCCCCCGAGGTGCGGTCTGCGCGATCTGCGCCGCGCGCAGCAACGCTTCAGCCGCAGCCGCGACCGAGCCCGGCTGGTTGTCCCATTTGGTGTAATTGCGAACGAGCTGCGCCTGGTCCGAGCAGGTGTGTATCCACTCGATCCACGGCCTGCGTTTCGCCGCGTCCCACGCCCCGGTCGCGCCGAGCACCAGCACCGGCGTGCGGTCGCACCACGCGTTGAAGATCGGCATCGTCGCGTGCATGAGGCCGACGTTCGAGTGCAGCGCCGCGGCCATCATGCGGTCCGACGCTTTGCAATAGCCCTGC
>JAQGNC010000382.1 GCA_028292065.1 Betaproteobacteria bacterium | reverse complement strand
TCATGAAGTGCCCCTTCTGCAAGTCTTCCGACACGCAGGTCATCGACTCCCGGGTGAGCGACGACGGGGACAGCATCCGGCGCCGCAGGCGGTGCACGAGCTGCAACAAGCGCTTCACCACCTACGAGACGATCGAGCTGCGCATGCCGCAGGTGGTCAAGCAGGACGGCAGCCGCACCGAGTTCGATCTCGAGAAGCTGCGCACCGGTTTCATGCGCGCGCTGCACAAGCGCCCGGTCCCGACCCAGCTCGTCGACGACGCGCTCGCCACGATCACCCAGGACGTACTCGCGCTGGGCGAGCGCGAGCTGCCGTCGCGCAGGCTCGGCGAAATGGTGATGCGCGAGTTGAAGCGCCTCGACCAGGTCGCCTACATCCGCTTTGCTTCGGTGTACCGCAGCTTCCAGGGCGTCGACGACTTCCAGGACGCGATCAAGGAAGTGCAGCTGCCTACGCCGGGCAGGCCCGCGTCCAGAGCTTTCAACGCGAAGGACGCGAAGGACGCAAAGGACGCAAAGGACGCGAAGGAAGTCAAAAGCGTCGACACGAAGAACACCTGACAAAAGAGTCCCCTCGCCCCCGCTTGCGGGGAGAGGGTGAGGGTGAGGGGCATTTTGTAATGCGCCCTGGACAATTGCCGACGCTGCAGCGCAGGCCTCGTACTTAAGCATCCCGCCGGAATATACGATTTTAGTTTTTACCTTTGCGTCCTTTGCGTCCTTCGCGTTAAAGCTTTAATGCGGGGCTCTCCCCTCCCATGCCCACCGACGACGACTTCCGCTACATGGCCCGCGCGCTCGAGCTCGCAGAGCGCGGTCTTTACACCGCCACGCCGAATCCGCGCGTCGGCTGTGTCCTCGTGCGCGACGGCGGGATCGTCGGCGAAGGCTGGCACGAGCGCGCCGGTGAGCCTCACGCCGAAGCCAATGCGCTGCAAGCCGCCGGGCAAAAAGCCGAGGGTGCGACTGCGTATGTAACCCTCGAGCCGTGCTCGCACTACGGCCGCACGCCGCCGTGCGCGGGTGCGCTGATCGAAGCGAAAGTCTCGCGTGTCGTCGTAGCGATGCGCGACCCGAACCCGATCGTCGCGGGCAAAGGGCTGGCTGCGCTCGAAGCTGCGGGGATCGCAGTCGAGTGCGGCGTCATGGAGAACGACGCGCTCGAGCTCAACATCGGCTTCGTGCAGCGCATGACCACCGGCCGTCCGTGGATTCGTCTCAAGGTCGCCGCGAGCCTCGACGGCAGGACCGCGCTCGCCAACGGCAAAAGCCAGTGGATCACCGGTGACGAAGCGCGCGCCGACGGCCACGGCTGGCGCGCGCGCGCGTGCGCGATTCTCACCGGTATCGGAACGGTCAAAGACGACGACCCGCAGCTCACGGTGCGCGACGTCGAGACGCCGCGCCAGCCGCTGCGCGTAGTCGTCGACAGCCGGCTCGAGACGCCCGACGAGGCGCGGGTTCTCGGTGAAGACACCCTCATCGCGTGCGCGATCGACGATGCGGCGAGTCGCGATCGGCTGCAGGCTCGCGGCGCCGAAGTCGTCGTGCTGCCCGACGCGACGGGCAAAGTCGACCTGCACGCGCTGTTCATCGAGCTCGGCCGCCGCGGGATCAACGAAGTCCACGTCGAAGCGGGCTACAAGCTCAACGGCTCGCTGCTACGCGCCTCGCTCGTCGACGAGCTGCTCGTGTATCTCGCGCCGCGGATACTCGGCGATTCAGCGCACGGCATGTTCAACCTGCCCGAGCTCACTGACCTCGACGCGGGCCCCCAGCTCTACGTCCACGAAGTGACGACGATCGGCGCGGACATACGGGTCATCGCCAGGATAAAAAACTGATGTTCACCGGAATCATCGCAGCGGTCGGGCGCATCGCGGACGTGGCAACGACCGCGGGTGGCGTGAGGATGCGTATCGACGCGGGCGCGCTGCCGCTCGACGACGTGGCGCTCGGCGACAGCATCGCGGTCGACGGCGTGTGCCTGACCGTCGTGTCGTTCGGCTCCGGCGCGTTCGAAGTCGACGTCTCGCAAGAGACGCTCGCTTGCATCGCTGGCTTCCCCCAGAGCCGCGCAGTGAACCTCGAGAAAGCGCTGCGCCTGTCCGATCGCCTCGGCGGGCACCTGGTCAGCGGCCATGTCGACGGCGTCGGGTTCGTCGAGCGTTTCGAGCCGCTCGGCGACAACAGCCTGCTCGAAATCTCAGTGCCGCCCGAGCTCGCGCGCTACATCGCGCGCAAAGGCTCGGTCGCGGTCGACGGCGCGAGCCTCACGGTCAATGACGTCGCGGGTGCGAAGTTCTCGGTCAACCTGATTCCCCACACGATCGCCCACACCAACTTCTCGGCGCTACACCCGGGCGCACGCGTGAACATCGAGATCGACCTGCTCGCGCGCTACGCCGAGCGGATTCTGATGCAATCCGACGCTGCGCCGCCTTCCGACAAACCGGCGTAGCGCGGCCGAATCCAGATCCGTCATTCTGGCGAAGGCCAGAATCCATTTTGGCGTTGCGGTGACGTCGCGCTGACGGACCGAGACGCCTCGAGCGTGGGCGCGTTCTGGTGTTGGTGGTGGGGCTGCCCGCGCGGTTTAAGCGCCTGCGCCCGATGAGCCTGCTGGCCCGATCAATGCTTGCATCCGTTATATGGCGAAAGCTTCGGGAGATCTGCGATGAAGAAATTTTTGGCTACATTGGCGGCAGTGGGGCTGTGCACGAGTGTACTTGCGCAGAGCATCATATCGGACGGCACGTCGAGCACGATCATCTCGCGAGACGGGAGCACTATTTCGGGAGGCACGATCACATCCCGGGACGGCAGCACGGTGTCGCCGGGCAACATCACATCGCGCAACGGGCGTGCGGTTACGCCGAACGGCTCGTCAGGCAACACGGGCTCGGTCATCCTGGACAACCAGTCGAGCGTGACGAGCTCCATCACGACCGACAGCACGGGTACCACCACGAGCTCGATCGTCGGCAGCACCGGCAGCATGTGCAGCGCCGTCAACGAAGGCCAGCGCTGCGAGATTTCATGCCAGGCGCCACGGGTGGCGCAGTGCGCAAAGGGGGCGGTCTCCGGCGAGCCGGCGTGCTTCTGCAGGTAGTGCCGAATCCCGGCTGACAACTAAAGCCGAACGCCGGCGGAAAACTAAAGCCGAACGCCGGCTAAAAACTAAAAGCCCGCCGAAGCGGGCTTTTAGTTTTACTGACTGCTACCGCGCGTTAGTAGCGGCTACCTCCACGCACTGCGCCCATGCCGGGGACGTTCGAACCCGCCCCCTGGCCAGGCGACACATTCATGCCTTGCGTGGCGCCGGTGTTCTGCGAGGCACCCGTGGACTGATTGGTGGTCGCGCTCGCACCTTGCCGGATACGGTTGTTGTCACCGCGAATGCGCGCGCTGGAATCCACGCCCGTCGCCGCGCTGGGGTTCACGTACTGCTCCGGATTGGTCTGGGCGCTCTGGCTCGCGTCGGTGCGTTGGCGCGGGCCGGCCTTATCGGCACGGCGTCCATCGCGGTCACGGTCACCCTCGCGGTCCGCGCGGCGGTCGTCACGCCTGGCGCGGTTTTCCTGTGCCTGCTGAGTCGGGGCGACGTTCATGCCCTGTGCGACGCCGGTATTCTGCGACGCAGAGGTGCTCTGGTTCGTTGTTGCGTTCGCGCCGACACGCGCGTTGTTGTTGTTGCCGCTGACACCGACGTTCGACTGCACGCCGGTCGCAGCGCTCGGCGATACGATCTGCGTCGGGT
>JAQGNC010000355.1 GCA_028292065.1 Betaproteobacteria bacterium | reverse complement strand
GTCACCCGCCATTGCGCGGGCTCCCCCGGTATCGTCGTGTAATCATCGTTTCGTGAAATCCGCAAGGCGGGCGGCGAGTTTCCCGTCGCGCGTCTTCAGCATCCGCGTCACCGACTTCGTCGCGCCGAAAGTCGGGATGAAGGCCGAGTGTTTACCCGCGCCGCCGATGACCGCGATGATGATGTCTTCGGCGCGCTGCACGATCGGGATCGGAGTATCGAGTGGCGAATCACCGTAACGCGCCTTCAGCGTTCCTCTGAATCGCCGCTCGATGTTCTCTTTCGAGAAGCGGTTCATCGGCAGCGTCGCGTGTTCCTGCAGGAAGCGCTTCGCATCGGCTTTGGAAAAACCGCCCTGCGCCACCGTCTTCGCGTGCTCGGGGCCCATGACCACGAGCGGTTGCGCTTCGTAGAACACGTCGTTGTTGCCGGTCGTCGCCATCGTGCCGACGATCGTCGTGAGGATGCCTTCGGCCGAGAGACTCTCGTGATCGTTGACGTTGTGAGGGCATTCCGCGCCAAGGACCGTCACCGTCGTCGCAGCGGCGTCGAATCCGCGCTCGACGTGCAGCGGCTCCCACGGGCTGTCTTTCTCGTTCTCGGCGACGCAGTAGCTGAATTTCGACGGCGCGCCGAAAGTCGACATGTCGCCCGCGCCGGGGATCGCGCCCCCGATGTTGACGAGCGCGAGGCGTATCGCGCGGCCGATGGTCGCGTTGCTCTGCGTGCCCGGGCCGAAAGCGTTGTGGCCGCTGTTGATGCCGAGCTCGATCGCAACAGGCCCGTTCACGATGACGAGCGGCGCGCACAGGTGCGTGGTCGCCTGGATGCCGTAGAGGTTGAAAGGCTCCTCGCACATCGCTTCGATCGCCAGCATGAAGAGCGGAAAGTACTCGGGACGGCAGCCCGCCATCACCGCGTTCGCGGCGAGCCGCAGCGGCGTCGCGTCGCCGTAGCGCGGCGCGATTCTGGCGATCGGCTCGTTCCAGGCGCGATCGCAGTACGCGAGCATCTTCTCGACGCGCTCCGCGGTCGGAGGAACGATCGGCAGCCCGTCGCCCCAGCCGCGCTCCATATAAAGCGCGTTGATCGAGTCGAAATCGTCTTCGGCCTCGATCGCCGCGCCGGGCGCTTCGAGCAGCGCACTCACGTCGCTCATCGCACGTGCTCCTGTATCAGCTTCACGAACTGCGGCGTCGCGACTTCGGCGCGTCCTTTGACGCTGTCGAGATCGAGCCCGCCGAGCGGGTGCTGGATCACGAGCAGCGGCAGGTCAGGCACGCCGAATATCTTCGCCTGGGTCTGTCCCAGCTTGAGGAAAGCGTTCGAGCACACCACTGCGGTGATGAGCCCGCGCTTCCTGAGCTCTGCCATGTCGTGGACACTCCACGACGTGCAGGACCCTCAATCGGCCATCGCGCTGACGACGACGTCAGCTTCTCCCGCGAGCCGGTCGAGAATTTCCTTCGACGCGGGCAGGCTGACGCTCGGTTTGCGCAGCGACACGACCGACGCGACCGGCACCGCGGCCCTGACCGAGTCGACGATGAATTTCAGCAGGATATCGGCGTTGCCTTTGCTGTTGTCGAGCACGCCGAGACGGATGCCGCCCTTCTTGATCGCGCGCTCGGTCACCACGGCCTCGCCCGCGGGCGACGGCGCCTCGGGCACGACCAGCAGAATCTTGTTTGCCATACGAACCTCCAACAAATGTGCGAACGCTTCAGCCGGTTTCGAGTCTCACGCCGGTGGCGTCGACGTCCGACGGTATCACAACGGTTTCGCTGCTGCGCCGCAGCAGAAGCCCACAGCCGGGTTAAAATAGCGCATCGAGCAGGTATCGCGTCCGGTCGGTCCCATGGACGGCCATACACCCGCAGCCGCGTCTCCCGGCTTTCCTTTTTCGATCATAGGTCCCGATGCCCGAATCCGGCTACAAGCCCGCTATTGCCCCGCTGAAATATTCTCTCGCCACCAATCCCGCGAAAGACTCGATCGTCATCCGCGGCGCGCGCCAGAACAATCTCAAGAACCTCGACCTCGAGTTTCCCGCGAACGAGCTGATCGTGGTGACCGGGGTGTCCGGCAGCGGCAAGTCTTCGCTCGTGTTCGACACCCTGTACGCCGAAGGTCAGCGGCGCTACGTCGAGACCTTCTCGCCGTACGCGCGCCAATTCCTCGACCGCATGGACAAGCCTCAGGTCGACGCGATCGAGGGCATACCGCCGGCAATCGCCATCGACCAGACCAATCCGGTGCGCACCTCGCGCTCGACCGTCGGCACGATGACCGAGCTCAACGATCACCTGAAGCTGCTCTATGCCCGCGGCGCGCAGCTCTATTGCCTCGGCTGCGGCGTACCGGTCCGCCGCGACACCGCCGAGACCATCGCGGACGACATGGCTGCGCGGGCGCACGCCGCGGGCAACCCGCGGCTCATCGTCACGTTCCCGGTCTCGGTGCCGAAGAACTTCTCCGAAACCGAAGTCAAAGCGCTGCTCGAGCAGCAGGGCTACACGCGCATCCACGCCAAGCACGGCACGACGATCGAAGTGGTGCAGGACCGCTTCAGGATGGACAGCGTCGAGCGCTCGCGCGTGGTGGAAGCGCTCGAAGCGGCGCTGCGCGTGGGACAGGGGCGGGTGAATGTGTATGTCGCGCCTGACGAAGATCAAACCCACCCCCACCCTAACCCTCCCCCTGAGGGTCCCTCCGGGACCCTTCGGGCAGTGAACGACTCAGAGGGAAACCAAAGGTTTCACTCCGAGACCTCCTTTCCTTTACCCCACCCCCTCCCTAACCCTCCCCCTGAGGGGGAGGCAAAACTCTCCTCCCCCCTCAGGGGGGAGGTCGGGAGGGGGGTGGGGTCGCGCCTCACGCCTCACGCCTCACGCCTCCCCCGAGCGTGGCGGTTCTCCTCCGACTTCCACTGCGCCGAGTGCGACATCCATTACCAGGAGCCGACGCCGAGTCTGTTCTCGTTCAACTCCCCGCTCGGCGCATGCGAATCGTGCCGCGGTTTCGGACGCGTGATCGGCCTCGATTTCGGCCTTGTCGTGCCCGACGAATCGAAGACCCTGCGCATGGGTGCGGTCAAGCCGTGGCAGACCGCGTCGGGCAAGGAATGCCAGGACGATCTGGTGACCTATGCGTTGAAGCGCGCGATCCCGCTCGACACCCCGTGGCGCGAGCTCACGCCGGCGCAGCGCGAATGGGTGCTGCACGGGGAGCCCGAGTGGAAAAGCTGGAGAAAATCGTGGCCGGGGGTGTGGTACGGCGTCGCGCGCTACTTCGAGTGGATGGAGACCAAGGCCTACAAGATGCACGTGCGCGTGCTCCTGTCGAAATACCGCGCCTACACCGCGTGCACGACGTGCGGCGGTGCGCGGCTCAAACCCGAAGCGCTCGCGTGGCGGCTCGGCACGCGCGAGAACGCCGATGCGGTGCTCGCGCCCGAGCGCCGCTTCATGCCGGACGCCGCGAAGCTCGGCCGTGCCGGGCTCGAGCGCCTGCCGGGCCTCACGGTGCACGACCTCATGCTGCTGCCGATCTCGCGCACGCGGACTTTCGTCGACGCGCTCGCGCTGCCGAAGCCGCTCGACGACGCGACCGATCTGCTGCTGAAGGAGATCTGCACTCGGGTGAGCTATCTGTGCGAAGTCGGCCTGAGCTATCTCACGCTCGACCGACAGTCGCGCACCCTCTCGGGTGGCGAAGTGCAGCGGATCAACCTGACCACCGCGCTCGGCACGTCGCTCGTCAACACGCTTTTCGTCCTCGACGAGCCTTCGATCGGCCTGCACCCGCGCGACATGGGCCGCGTGGTCGACGTCATGCACAAGCTTCGCGACGCGGGTAATTCGCTTGTCGTCGTCGAGCACGACCCGCAGGTGATGCTCGCAGCGGACCGCATCCTCGACATGGGGCCCGGCCCCGGCGAGCGCGGCGGCGAGATCGTTTACTACGGCGCGGCAAGCGACATCCGCAGCGCGCCGCAATCGCTCACCGGTGATTACCTCGCTGGGCGGAAGCACGTCGCCGAGCGGACCGTGTCGAACGTCAACATGGATCCTGGCGTACGCCAGGATGACGGCTTCACCGAAACCAGCGCAGGCAACTCGGGCGGCGCACGCATCGAGATCACCGGCGCCTCCGAGCACAACCTGAAGAGCGTCGACGTCAGCATTCCGCTCAACCGCCTGGTGTGCGTGACCGGCGTGTCCGGCTCGGGCAAGTCGACGCTGATCCAGGACGTGCTGTACGCCGCGCTGATGAAGGCGAAAGGCAAGCCGACCGAAGCGCCGGGCGCGCACGCGTCGATGACCGGCGCAGCGCTCGTCGGCGACGTGGTCATGGTCGACCAGTCGCCGATCGGCCGCACCGCGCGCTCGAACCCCGCGAGCTACGTCGGCGCGTTCGATGCGATCCGCAAGCTTTTCGTGCAGCAGCCGCTCGCGAAAGAGCGCAGCTACACCGCCGGCACGTTCAGCTTCAATTCCGGCAACGGCCGCTGCCCGACGTGCTCCGGCAACGGTTTCGAGCACGTCGAGATGCAGTTCCTGTCCGATGTCTACCTGCGCTGCGCGGACTGCAACGGGACGCGGTATCGCAACGAGATTCTCGAAGTCAAAGTAGACGGCCTCTCAATCGCGGACGTGCTCGAGCTCACGGTGTCCGAAGCGCTCGATCGCTTCGCCGACAGCCGCGAGATTCAACGCGTGCTGAAGCCGCTGGCGGATGTCGGTCTCGAGTACCTCAAGCTCGGCCAGCCCGTGCCGACTCTCTCCGGTGGCGAAGCGCAGCGTCTCAAGCTCGCCGGCCATCTCGCCGAAGCCGCGTTGTGGCCTAACGCACGCGCACCCAAGCTGCCGGTCGGTTTGTTCCGGCGTGCGCCGGGATCGCGGATCACCGAGCTCGTCAGCACGCCCTCGATCCCTGCCGCTGCAGGCAAGCTCTTTCTCTTCGACGAGCCGACGACCGGCCTTCATTTCGAAGATATCTCGAAGCTGTTGAAGGCCCTGCGCAAGCTCATCGCCGCGGGCCATTCGCTGATCGTCATCGAGCACAACCTCGACGTCATCCGCGCGTCCGACTGGGTGATCGATCTCGGTCCTGAAGGCGGCGACGCCGGCGGCGAGATCGTGGCGACGGGGACGCCGGGGGAGGTGATGGACGTTACGGCGTCACACACTGGGAGAGCGCTGAGAGAGTATGAGAAAGCCCTCAGCCTGCCCCTCACCCCAACCCGGCCCCTCGCCGCTTTGCGGCTCTCCCCGCACGCGGGGCGAGGGAGCCGAGTCGAGGATCTGTCACAGCCTTATGGCAATAGTCTCGCGGTAGCGCACCCCCTCGCCCCCGCAGGGGGAGAGCCGCGAAGCGGCGAGGGGCCGGGACGGGGAGAGGGGAAGCGCCGTAGCAACAACATCTGCGTCCACAATGCCCGCGAGCACAACCTCAAGAACGTGCACGTCGAGATCCCCCGCGGCAAGTTCACGGTGATCACCGGGGTCTCAGGCTCGGGCAAGTCGACGCTCGCCTTCGACATCCTGTTCAACGAAGGCCAGCGGCGTTATCTCGAATCGCTGAACGCTTATGCGCGGCAATTCGTGCAGTCGGCGGCGCGGCCCGACGTCGACGCGATCTACGGCATCCCGCCGACGGTTGCGATCGAGCAGCGCACCAGCCGCGGCGGGCGCAAGAGCACGGTCGCGACATTGACCGAGATCTATCACTTCCTGCGCCTGCTCTACGTGAAGCTCGGCACGCAATACTGCCCCGACTGCGATGTCCCGATCGAGCCGCAGACCGTCGACAGCATCGTCGCCAACGTGATGCGCGATTACCGCAACGAGCGCGTCGGTTTTCTCGCGCCGCTCATCATCAATCGCAAAGGCCTGTACACCGATCTCGCGAAGTGGGCCGCGGGCAAAGGCTATACGCACCTGCGCGTCGACGGCGCTTTCGTGCCGACGCGCCCTTTCCCCAAGCTCGCGCGCTTCATCGAGCACACGATCGAGCTTCCGGTGGCCGAGGTCCAGGTCACGCCGGAGAACGAAAAGACATTGCGCGAGTGCCTCGAAGCGGCACTCACGCATGGCAAAGGCGTCGTGCACATCATGGACGGCCTCGATTCGCTCGAGCGCGCGGTGAATATGAAAGACCCGTCGCTCGTGAACATGAGCGAGTCGGTGTATTCGGTCAACCGCGCGTGCCCTTCGTGCTCGCGCAGCTTTCCGGAGCTCGACCCGCGGCTTTTCTCGTTCAACTCCAAGCACGGCTGGTGCGCCGCGTGTTACGGCACCGGGCTCAAGATCGACGAAGTGAACTTCGACGAGGAGCGCCAGAAAAGCGGCACCGAGGATCACGTTCTCGATTCGTGGCTCGAATGGCTCGAGATCGACGAGGTCTGCGCCGAATGCGAAGGCCAGCGCCTCAACCGGCAAGCGCGCGCGGTGCGTTATCGCGAGCATTCGATCGGCGCGCTGACCGGCATGCCGGTACAGAAGCTCCATCGCTTCTTCGAAAACGTCGCGATGGCGGGACGCGAAGCGGAGATCGCGCGCGACATCGTTCCCGAGCTTCGCAGCCGCCTGAGCTTTCTCGAGCACGTCGGGCTCGGTTATCTCGCGCTCGACCGCGCGGCGCCGACGCTCTCCGGCGGCGAAGCCCAGCGCATCCGCCTCGCCGCCCAGCTCGGCTCGAATCTGCGCGGGGTGTGCTACATCCTCGACGAGCCCACGATCGGCCTGCACCCTCGCGACAACCGCATCCTGCTCGACACCCTCGACGCGCTCCAGGCTAAAGGCAACACGCTCATCGTCGTCGAGCATGACGAGGAGACGATACGGCGCGCGGCTCACGTGATCGATCTCGGGCCCGGCGCGGGCAAGCGCGGCGGCGAGCTGATCGCCGAAGGCCACGCCGACGACCTCGTGCGCAACCCGCAGTCGATCACCGGACGTTTTCTCGCGAACCCCCTGAAGCATCCGCTGCACCCGCCGCGAAAAGTCGAACGCGCAGCGCCTTCGATCGAAGTGCTCGGCGCTGCGCTCCACAACCTGAACAAGATCGACGTTCGCGTGCCGCTCGGCCGGCTCGTCGTGGTGACCGGAGTGTCGGGCTCGGGCAAATCGACTTTCGCGCGCGACGTGCTCCACGACAACCTCGCGAAGCTCGTCAACGACGCGCGCACGCGCAAGGACAAGGCGCCGCTGACCGGCTGCCGCGCGATCGAAGGCTGGGAAGCGATCGGCCGCGTGCTCGAAGTCGACCAGACGCCGATCGGGAAGACGCCGCGCTCGTGCCCGGCGACTTACGTCGGTTTCTGGGACAACGTGCGCCGCCTGTTCGCCGAAGTGCCCGAAGCGCGGATGCGCGGATACACCGCGAGCCGCTTCTCGTTCAACACGAGCGGCGGGCGCTGCGAAGCGTGCGAAGGCCAGGGGGTGAAGCGCATCGAGATGAGCTTCCTTCCCGACGTGCGAGTGCCGTGCGAAGTCTGCCGCGGGCAGCGCTTCAACGCCGAAACCCTCGCGGTGCAGTTCAAAGGCAAGTCGATCGGCGAGGTGCTGCTGATGAACATCGACGAAGCGGTCGAGTTCTTCGCCGCGCACCGCTCGATCCATCACTGCCTGCGGCTCATGCAGGACGTGGGGCTCGGTTACCTCACGCTCGGACAGCAAAGCCCGACGCTCTCGGGCGGCGAAGCGCAGCGCATCAAGCTCGTCTCCGAGCTTTCCAAAGTGCGTGCGGACCTGAACGACGCGGGGGAGCGCCCGGGCCGCGCCGGGATCAACAAGCACACCCTGTACGTGCTCGACGAGCCGACGGTGGGGTTGCACATGGCCGACGTGGAAAAGCTGATCCACGTGCTCCACCGTCTGGTGGACGCGGGCAACAGCGTGGTGGTCATCGAGCACAACCTCGACGTGATCGCCGAAGCCGACTGGCTGATCGATCTCGGCCCTGAAGGCGGTGACGGCGGCGGGCGCATCGTCGCCGAAGGCTCGCCGTGGCAGATCATCCGCGCGCCGAAGGAGTCGCATACCGCGCGCATCCTCGCCGAGTTTCTCGCGGACCGTACCGCTAGCGGCAGCCGCTGACACGGCATGCCGCCGCCGCGGGCGGCGGCATGCACCTTGCTCGCCTTCCGGGTCTCGCGCGCCGCGCCGGCGTGCTCCCTACGCGTAAGGAGGCCGCAATGCCCTCGAAACAGTCTGCGAAACAAACCCCGGCGAAGCGCAGGACCGAGGCGAAGGCCGGCCTCGAAGGAAGCCCGCAGGCCGACGGCGAACCGCAGATACAGAGCGAGCCCAAGCCGCCTTTTCCGAAGCAGAAGCAGGAAGGCACAGGACTCGAAGCGAATCTGACGCCGAGGCCGCGTTACCAGGCGTCGAAGTACAAGGCGGCGGGCAAGCTCGACGGCAAGTGCGCGCTCATCACCGGCGGCGATTCCGGTATCGGCCGTGCGGTCGCGGTGCTGTATGCGCGCGAAGGCGCGGACGTGGCGATCTCCTACCTGCCCCAGGAGCAACCCGACGCCGACGAAACCCTGCGCGCGGTCGAAGCCGAAGGGCGCCGCTGCGTGCTGATTCCCGGCGAC
>JAQGNC010000328.1 GCA_028292065.1 Betaproteobacteria bacterium | reverse complement strand
GCCTCCGCCGCTCAGAGCGCGGAAACCCGCACCGGCGCGCGCGTGGCGATCGAGCGCGTGATCGCCTCGAAGGCGCCGATCGTGTGGACCATCTCGGCAGGCGTGATCGGGTACGCCGCGCGGCCTTCGACCGCGTCCGCGAACGCGTCGAATTCGGCGAGGAGCGAGTCGCGCGCGGGGAAATCACGCACTTCGGTCTTGCCCCCGCGCGTGCGCACTTTGATCTGCGTTTCCCCGAGTGCTTCGACCGACCCTTCATCGCCGAACACGTGAACGCGCCAGTAGAACGGTGAAGCGCGCACCGCGCCGAGCAGGCCGCTGATGCCGTTCTCGAAGCGGAAGAGCACCGAGATGGTGTCGCGCGGGTCCGGGGACGGTTTGGTCGACATGAACTGCGCCTGCACCTCGTCGACGGCGCCTGCGGCATTCACGAAAGCATCGAGGATGTGGATGCCGGTGCCGGTCATGCCCGCGCCGGGTGTCTCGGTCGGCAGTGCCCGCCAGCTCGAGAAATGCTGGCTCGAGTTCTCGTTGCTGTAGTGACCTTCGATGTGGAGCACCTTACCGAGCACGCCGCTCGCCAGAACCTCGCGCAGACCTTCCATCGAAGGCCAGAAGCGCTTGTTCTGGCCGACGCCGATGACCACCCCGGCATTCGCGCACGCATCCACCGCGCGCGCAGCGTCGGCGCGCCTGAGCGACAGCGGTTTTTCGCAGAACACCGGCTTGCCGGCTGCGGCGACACGCACGATCTGGTCCGCGTGCAGCGAGTGCGGTGTCGCGAGCACGATCGCCTTCACCGCCGGATCGTCGAGGGCGGCGTCGAGCTCGCCTGAAAGGCGCAAGCCGTGCTGGTCGGCCACAGGCCGCGCCTCGTCGAGCTCCTTGCTCACCGCGTGCACGAAGCGCAGCTTCGCGCTCTTGCCCTGCACCGCCTTGAGGATGTTCTTGCCCCACCAGCCGAGGCCGATCAGGGCGGCGTCAAGCATGGTTTACGGCGGTGAACGGGTGAACGCGTGAACGGGTGAACGAGTGTGAAAGTGCCGCCCGTACCTCGCTCCTACTGGTTCGCCGCGACTGCGACATGACACTTGCCGATCGTATTTTTTTCACCTGTTCACCTGTTCACCCGTTCACCCGTTCACGGATTCAATATTGAGGTTTAAGCCCGATATCCCTGATGATCTTCTTGACCCGCGCCTGCTCTTCGGCCATCACCTTGTAGAACTGCTCGGGGGTGCCGGGGGCGGGGTCGGCGCCGTTCTGCTGATAGCGCGTGCGGATCTCGTCGGTCTTCAGGAATTTCACCGAGTCGGCGTTGATGCGGGCCACGAGCGCAGCCGGCATGTTCTTCGGACCCATCAGCCCGAAATAGCTTTCGGAGACGAAACCGGGCATTCCCGATTCGGACATCGTCGGCACGTCCGGCAGCGCGACGGTGCGCGTGCGCCCGCCGGTGGCGATCGGTTTCAGCTTGCCGTCGCGCAGCGCGGGCATGCCGGCCGGCAGCGGGAAGAGGTAGTAGTGAACCCGGCCGCCGTACATTTCGGCAAGAGCGTCACCGAGCAGCTTGAACGGCACGTGCACCGCATTGAGCTTCGCAGCGGAGTTGAACATCTCGGTCGCGAAATGCGACGAGCTTCCGACGCCGGCCGAGCCGAAGTTGTAGAAACCGGGTTTTTCTCTCACGCGCGTGAGGAGCTCGTTGAGCGAGCTGACCTGCAGCCCCGGACCGACGACCGCAACGTTCGGCATCGAGGCGACGAGCACGATCGGCGTGAAGTCCTTCAGCGGATCCCACGGCGGCTCTTTCGAGAGGAGCGGCGCGGTGAGGTGCGGCTGCCCGACGAGCGCGATCGTGTAGCCGTCCGGAGCCGCGCGCGCGACGACGGTGCCGCCGATGAGGCCGCCGGCGCCCGGGCGATTGTCGACCACCACCTGCTGGCCCCACGTCTCGCCGAGCTTCTGTCCGAGCACGCGCGCGAGAAAGTCGCTCGCTGCGCCGGGCGGGAAAGGCACGACCATCCGGACAGGGCGGTTGGGAAAGTTCTGCGCGGCTGCCGTGAGCGCGCATAGGCCAGTTGCGGTGAGCAACACAGACGCAACAACGTTACGGATCTTCATGCCGTCCTCCTGTTTTTATCGCCTGCGGAATCGTTTGGGGGGTTGCGCGTCGCACTGCGCCTTTCAGGTGGCGTCGCCTTCGCGCTCCATAGTGGCGTAGCGGCCGCTGCAGAACAGGAGCGGCTGGCACTGGCGGTAAGCGTAATGCAGCACGTGACCGATGAAGATGACGTGGTCTCCGCTGTAGTAGCGCGTCTCGTTGCGGCATTCGAGGTGCGCGGCCGCGTTCGCGATCAGCGGGAGGCCGAGCTTGCCGGTCACCTGGTCCACGCCTTCGAACTTGTTCGCGATCGACTGCGCGAAGCGCTGCGAGACGTCGCGCTGGTCGGCGGCGAGGATGTTGATCGCGAAATGCGGCGCCTGCAGAAAGTTGGACAGGTTCGGCGAGCGCAGCGACAGGCTCCACAGGACGAGCGCAGGGGAGAGAGACACCGAGCTGAAGGAGTTGCACGTCAGGCCGACCGGAACGCCTTCAGGGGTCACCATGGTGACCACCGTCACGCCGGTTGGAAAGGTGCCGAGCGCGTTGCGAAAGTCGCGCGGATCGAAAACCTGTTGGGGCTCGCATGCCCCGGAAGTCGGTTGCTCGCTCACAGCGTCGGGCTGTCGGGCGAGATCCCGAGCATGAATTTGCCTGCCGCTACCGCGGCGACGTCCCACGTGAGCGCGTAGTGGTTCTGCGCCGCGTGCACGTCGCGGAAGAAGCGCTGCATCGGTTTTTCCTCGTACAGAAATTCGCCACCGCCGGCTTCGAACAGCAGGTCGACCGCGTGGGTGCATAACTTCGCCGCGTAAGCGCCGTCGCGGCGGAGCCGGATTTTTTCGTCGACGCCCGGGACTCGTGAAGCTTCCGCCGCCGCCATCGCGGCCTGGCAATTCGCCAGCAGGAGGAGCTCGGCCGCTTCCACCGCGGACGCGGCTTCGCCCAGGCGCAACTGGGTCGTCGAGTGATCGGACATGAGTGTGGTCGTATACGAAGTGATCCGATGGCGGGTTTCTTCGATGAAGAATGCGACCGCGCCCTGGGCGAGACCGAGCGCGGTGGCCGCGACAACGTAAGGGAACATGTCGAAAACCGGCAGGCGGTAGAGCGGTCCGGGGTTGAGCGCGGCGCCGGGCGCGCCGCAGCCTTTCATGTTGGCGACCGCGAGCGTGCGGTGCTCGGGAACGAAGATGTCGGAAACGACGACGTCCTTGCTGCCGGTGCCGCGCAGTCCCGCGGCGTGCCACGTGTCGATGGTCTCGTATTCGCCTTCGGGCACCAGGAACACGCGGTAATCGGGGAGCTCGCCGTCAGCCGAGGCGATGCCGCCCAGCATGATCCAGGTGCACGCATCGATGCCGCTGGAAAACTTCCAGCGGCCGGTGACGCGGTAACCGCCTTCCACTTTCGTCGCGCGTCCCGGCGGGAACATGAGCGCGGAGCCGATGAGCTGATCGGACGATGCCGACCAGACTTC
>JAQGNC010000294.1 GCA_028292065.1 Betaproteobacteria bacterium | reverse complement strand
CTTACCTGACGACGTTGAAATGACGATGATGAAAAACCATTCCAGACGACGTTTCCTCACAATTGCCGCGGCGGGCGCATTGATGACGCAGGTTCGAGTCGCGAACGCCGTGCCGCGCATCGAAGTGCTGCAGCCGCTCGTCGACAAGATCACCGGGGGTGCGCCGCTGCAGGAAGGGCGCGTCACGCTCGACATCCCGCAGTTGAGCGACAACGGTCACTCGGTGCCGATGAAAATTTCGATCGCGAGTCCGATGAGCGAGCGCGATTACGTGCGCACCGTCCACGTGCTGTCGGAGAAGAACCCGCGGCCGGTGATCGCGACTTACCATCTCAACCCGCAATGCGGCCGCGCCGAGATCACCACCCGTGTGCGCCTTAACGGTGAGCAGCGCCTCCTCGTGATCGCGGCGATGTCAGACGGCTCTTTCCAGGCGGCGTCGGCGTCGGTGATCGTGACCGAAACCGCGTGCCTGGACGCCTCCTGAACCATGGTCGCCCGCATACAGGTTCCGAAAGAAGCGAAGCGCGGTGAGCTCATCGCGGTGCGTATCGCGATCCAGCACCCGATGGAAACCGGTTTCCGCTTCGATCACTCGGGGAAACCCATCCCGAAAAACGTGGTGAACACGCTGACGTGCAGCTATGGCGGCGTGGAAATTTTCCGTGCCGAGATGGGCTCCGGTATTTCCGCGAATCCTTATCTCCAGTTCTACACGCGCGCGACCGCGAGCGGCGAGCTCGTGTTCGAGTGGGTCGACGACGCCGGCGAGCGCGGCAGCGAGCGCGTCGCGATCACGGTGACCGGGTGAGCCGGCACGCGCCGGCGACCCCGCGCTGAAGCGCATGCGGAGGCGAGTCTTCGCGCTCATCGCAGCGGGGCTCTCTTTCGCGGCCATGGCGGCAGAGCGTCCCGTGGCTGGTGTAACGCCTGTCGCGATGGAGCTGCCCATTCCGCAGTCGATGCCGCTGCGGATGCAAAGGCCGATTCCCCCGGCAGCGCTGAAGCAGGGCAGTGCGTTCACGAGCGAAGCCAACCGCGCCCTTCAGGCTGACGAGTTCGCGAACCCCGGGATGCTGTGGGTCACCCGCGGCGAGAAGCTGTGGAACGAGCCCGCGGGAAGCGCGGGCAAATCGTGTGCGGCGTGCCATGGCGATGCGGCGCAAAGCATGAAAGGCGCGGCGACGCGCTATCCGCGCATCGATCCCGGCGCGGCTCGCCTCGTGAACCTCTCCGAGCGCATCAACCTGTGCCGCGAGCGCAACCAGGCGGCGGCGCCTTATCAGCCCGAGTCCGACGAGCTCCTGGGCTTGAGCGCGTTCGTGACGTATCAATCGCGAGGCCTGCCGATGAACGTCACGATAGACCCGCAGAACGCGCGCGACTTCGAGCGCGGGCGCGATCGGTTCTATCGCAGGATGGGGCAGATGAACCTCGCGTGCGCGCAGTGCCACGACCGCAACTGGGACCGCACCCTGCTTTTCGAGAAGATCAGCCAGGGACACCCCACCGGTTTTCCGATCTACCGCCAGGAGTGGCAGACGATGGGATCGCTGCAGCGGCGCTTGCGCGCGTGCTACTCGGGACTGCGCGCGCAGATGCCCGAGTACGGCGCGCGCGAGCTCGTCGAGCTCGAGCTGTTCCTGGCGTGGCGCGCGAACGGCCTGCCGATCGAAGCGCCCGCGGTGCGGCGGTAGGGTCAGACCCCGGGGGTAGGGTCAGACCCCGGCTTTCAGGGGCCTGACCCTGGTTTGCTCTGGAGCCACGCCGGGGTCTGACTCCATCCGCTGCTGCAGGCCGCACCTGCGCTACACTGGGTGCACCTCCCCTGAAGCACGCCATGGTCATGACGCGCAGTCCCGCTGCAGTCGGCCCTACGCTGCGAAGCGCGCTCGTCGTCGCCGCGCTGTCGTCGATCGTGCTGGTCGGCGTGGTCGTCGCGCCGCAGAGTGCGATGCCTTTTCTCCAGGGCGAGTCCGGCATCATCGAGATCGTGTCGGCGCTCGCCTACCCGGTGGGCGCGTGGTTCGCGCTGCAGCTCGCGCGGCAGTCGAGCGGATGGAATCGAGCGCACTGGGTGATGTGGAGCGTCTTGTGTGTGCTCTTCTTCGGCGAAGAGACGAGCTGGCTGCAGCACTGGCTGGGTTACGCCACGCCCGAGAGCATCAAGGCGGTGAACGAGCAGTCGGAGTTCAACCTGCACAACCTGCGGGTGCTCTCGGCGCCCCAGGCGATCGTCGGCGCCAGCGGCGCGCACTTCTCGTGGAAGCTGCTGCTGTCTGCGCAGAACCTGTTCTACGCGGGTTTCGCGGTGTATTTCGTGCTGCTGCCGCTCGCAATGCGTTCGAGGCGCGTTGCAGCGCTCGCGCAGCGGGTGGGCGCGCCGTCGCTCGGTCCTGCGTTCGTCCTGATGGTCGCGTGGACGATGGCGCTCAGCGTCGCGCTCAGTTTTGCTTACCGGCACGACATGGCGGCCAAGGTGATGATCGCCGAGACGCGTGAGATGTTCTGCGCGCTCTTCATCGCCGGGTTCATCGCGATGGCGTATGCCGCCGCGCGGCGGCGCCGTTAACGCAAGCTGGCGTTGATCCGTTCGAGCGCGACTGCGCCGGGGCAGAGATCGCGCGTGCCGAGCTGGTTGAGCGGCGCGTCGACGGTGTTCAGGTGGTGGTGCAGGTCTTCGGCCTTCGGATCGATGTACAGCAGCCCGGTCACCACTTCGCCCGCCGCTGCGGCCGTCTGCAGGTAATTCATGACCTTGATGCGGTCGGTCGGATCGTAATCCGCGGCGAGCTTGCGCAGGCGTATGAGCGAGCCGTCGTGCTGCGCGACGTCGACCACTTCGCCCGCGGCGTAGTCGGCGGTGATCTCTTCACGGCTTTCGACGAAGTCGAGCCGGTTCACCGCTTCGTTGTGCTGGCGCACGTATTCATAGCTCTTGGTCGAGCCGGCGTGGTTGTTGAACGCGACGCACGGCGAGATGACATCGATGAAAGCCGCGCCGCGATGCTCGATCGCGCCTTTGATGAGCGGAACGAGCTGTCTCTTGTCGCCCGAGAAGCTGCGTCCGACGTAAGTCGCGCCGAGCAGCATCGACAGGCCGATGAGATCGAGCGGCTCGTCCATGTTCGCGATGCCGCGCTTGGACTTCGAGCCTTTGTCGGCGGTCGCCGAGAACTGCCCTTTGGTGAGCCCGTACACCCCGTTGTTCTCGACGATGTACACCATGTTCACGCCGCGGCGGATCGCGTGCACGAACTGTCCGATGCCGATCGAAGCCGAATCGCCGTCGCCCGAGACCCCCATGTACAGGAGCTCGCGGTTCGCGAGGTTCGCGCCGGTCAGGACCGAAGGCATGCGCCCGTGCACGCTGTTGAAGCCGTGCGAGTTGCCGAGGAAGTAATCCGGGGTCTTCGACGAGCAGCCGATCCCCGAGAGCTTCGCCACGCGGTGAGGCTCGATGTCGAGCTCCCAGCACGCCTGCACGATCGCCGCGCTGATCGAATCGTGGCCGCAGCCCGCGCACAGTGTCGAGATCTTGCCTTCGTAATCGCGGCGGGTATAGCCGACGGCGTTCTTCGCGAGGGTCGGGTGGTGGAGCTTGGGCTTGGCTAGATAGGTCATCGGGCTACCGCCGTGAACGGGTGAACGGGTGAACGGGTGGGCATAATCATGACACTCGTTTGAGAGGAACGACGGTGCGAGCGGCGGCGTGCTGCGAGATCTGCTCGACGATGAAGCGCGCGGTGATCGGGGTGCCGTCGTAGTGCAGGATCGAGAGCAGCCGCGACGGGTTGAGCTTCGCCTCTGCGACCAGCATGTTCTTCAGCTGCGCGTCGCGGTTCTGCTCGATCACGAAAACCCACGGGTGAGACGCGACGAAATCGTTGATCTCTTCCTGGAACGGAAAGGCGCGCACGCGCAGCGCGTTCACGTGGATGCCGCGCTCGGCGAGCACGTGCAGCGCTTCGACCATCGACGGGCTCGTCGAGCCGTAGAAGATCGCGCCGAAGCGCGCGGGTTTCTCGGCGGGGTACAGCAGCGGCTTGGGAACGAGCGTCTTGGCGGTCTCGAACTTGCGCAGCAGGCGCTGCATGTTGTCGACGTAATCGGCGCCGGCTTCACTGTAGCGCGCGTAGCGGTCCTTGGTCGTGCCGCGGGTGAAATACGCGCCGCGCGTCGGGTGGGTTCCGGGATAGGTGCGGAAAGACACCCCGTCGCCGTCGACGTCGTGGTAGCGGCCGAAATCGGTGCCCGACTCGAGATCGTCGAACGACATCACTTTGCCGCGATCGTATTCGCGCGTGTCGTCCCACTCGAAAGGCTCGCACAGCCGCGTGTTCATGCCGATGTCGAGATCGGTCATCACGAATACCGGCGTCTGCAGCCGCTCGGCGAGATCGAAAGCCTGCGCCGTGAATTCGAAGCACTCGGTCGGATCTTCGGGGAAGAGCAGCACGTGCTTGGTGTCGCCGTGAGACGCGTAGGCGCACGCGGTCACGTCCGACTGCTGGGTTCGAGTCGGCATGCCGGTCGAGGGGCCGCCGCGCTGCACGTCGATCAGCACGACCGGGATCTCGGCGAAATGCGCGAGCCCGATGAATTCCTGCATGAGCGAAATTCCAGGGCCGGAAGTCGCGGTGAACGAGCGCGCCCCGTTCCAGCCGGCGCCGATCGCGATGCCGATCGAGGCGAGCTCGTCTTCGCCCTGGATGATCGCGAACTTGTTCTTGGCCGTCGCCGGATCGACTCGCAGCTTCTGGCAATACTTGATGAAGGTCTCGGCGAGCGAGGAGGAGGGTGTGATCGGATACCACGCGCACACCGACGCCCCGCCGTAGACCGCCCCGAGCGCGGCGGCGCTGTTGCCGTCGATGAAGATCTTGTTGCCGACATTGTTCGAGCGCTGTATCCGGATGCCGAGCGGGCACGAGAGATTCTGCAGTGCGTAATCGCGGCCGAGGCGCAGCGCTTTCACGTTCGACTGGAGCAGCGCTTCCTTGCCTTTGTACTGCTCGGAGAAAAGCTTTTCGATCTCGGCCGGGTCGATGTCGAGCAGCGCGGAGAGCGCGCCGACATAGATGATGTTCTTGAAGAGCTGGCGCTGGCGCGGGTCGGAATAGGTCGTGTTGCAGATCTCGGTGAGCGGCATGCCGATCACGTTGATGTCTTCGCGAAAACGCGATTTGGGCTGCGCTTTCGAGCTGTCGTAGAAGAGATAGCCGCCGACCTCGATTTCCTTGAGGTCGTTGTCCCACGTCTGCGGGTTCATCGCGACCATCAGGTCGACGCCGCCGCGGCGGCCCTGGTAGCCGGTTTCGTTCACCCGAACTTCGTACCAGGTGGGCAGGCCCTGGATGTTCGACGGGAAGATGTTGCGCGGCGATACCGGGACGCCCATGCGCAGGATCGAGCGCGCGAAGAGCTCGTTCGCCGAAGCGGAGCCCGAGCCGTTGACGTTGGCGAACTTGACGACGAAATCATTGACCGCTTGGATGCTATTCATAAGCTTGGACATACTCCCGGCGTGTGTCGATAGTGGCACGCGCAAGCGAAGGAAAGGAGGTCTCGGAGGAAAACCATGGGTTTTCCTCTGAGTCGTTCACCGGCGAGCCCGAGCGCAGCGAGGGAAACCATGGGTTTCCCTCTGTTCGTTTGGCGGCGAGGCCCGAGCCGTAGGCGAGCGCCGCCACTTCTATGCGGCTTTACGCTGCGGCTTGCGGCACCCTGTCCCGGCGTGCGTGATTTCCAGCAGGAATTTCTGCATGTCCCACGCACCGGTCGGGCAGCGCTCGGCGCACAGGCCGCAGTGCAGGCACACGTCCTCGTCCTTGGCCATGATGCGGCCGGTCTTGAGGGCGTCGGAGATATAGAGCGGCTGGTCGAGGTGGAGCGAAGGCGCGGTGAGGCGGCCCCTGAGGTCGAGCTCCTCGCCGTTTTCGGTGAACGTGATGCAGTCGGTCGGGCAGATGTCGACGCACGCGTCGCACTCGATGCACAGCTTGGGCGTGAACACCGTCTGCACATCGCAGTTGAGGCAGCGCTGCGCTTCGGCGAAACCGGTCTTCTGGTCGAAGCAGAGCTCGCAATCGTCCTAGATGTCGTGCATCGTGACTTGTCTGTCGCGCCACGGCACGGCGTAGCGCAGCTCGGCCGAGATCGCGTTGTCGTAGCTCCACTCGTGGATGCCCATCTTCTGCGACATCAGGTTCGTCAGCGGGTCGGGGCGCTCCATCAGGTCTTCGTTGTTCGCGAGCTTGTCGATCGACACCGCGGCGTCGTGGCCGTGGGCGACCGCCCAGATGATGTTCTTCGGACCGAAAGCGGCGTCGCCGCCGAAGAAGATCCTGGGATGCGTCGAGCGGAAGGTCACCTTGTCGACGATGGG
>JAQGNC010000293.1 GCA_028292065.1 Betaproteobacteria bacterium | reverse complement strand
AGTTCAAAACGCTGTCGACGGTGTTGAAAATGGATTCTGGCCTGCGCCAGAATGACGTGCTCCACGGCTCGCGCACGCCCGCCCCCTGAGCCATCATTCCGGGCCTTTCTTGCTGATAGCTCAGCGCTATAGGCCGGTTCAGCACATTCAATTGGATAGCCGCTCCTGGAATTCATACACTGGGCCCGTCACGTGCATGGGCACTGAACCCGTTTTAAAAGAAGGAACCAGTCATGGCTACGATCGACATCGGCATCAAAGAGGAAAGTCGCAAACAGATCGCGGACGGTCTGTCGCGCCTGCTCGCCGACACTTACACCCTGTACCTGAAGACCCACAACTTTCACTGGAACGTGACCGGTCCGATGTTCCAGACGCTGCACCTCATGTTCGAGACGCAGTACAACGAGCTCGCGCTCGCGGTCGACCTGGTCGCGGAACGTATCCGCGCGCTCGGCTACCCTGCTCCGGGCACCTACAGCGACTACGCGCAGCTGTCGTCGATCAAGGAAACCGCCGGCGTGCCCAAAGCCGAGGAGATGATTCGCCTGCTCGTCGAAGGGCAGGAAGCGGTGGTGCGCACCGCACGATCGATCTTCCCGGTCGTCGACGACGCGCACGACGAACCGACCGCCGACCTGCTCACCCAGCGCATGCAGGTACACGAGAAAACAGCCTGGATGCTCAGAAGCCTCCTCGAAGCATAGAAGGAACGATGCGCGGATGACCGAGCTGATACTGAAAACGCAACGGGCGGCCTACAGCCGTGGACCGCTCGTCGCGGTGACGCTCGGGACGGTCATCCTCGTCGCGCTGGCGCTGCACAGCGCCGCAGAGATCGAGCTCGCGGTGACCGGCGCCGTGAGGCACATGCCGGCGATGGGTGCGACGCTGCTCGCGACGCTCTTCACCGCGCTCGCCACCGGCGCGGGGGCCATTCCGATCCTGCTCACGCGCGGCATCTCGGTTCGCGCACAGGCCACGCTGATGGGTTTCAGCGCAGGGGTGATGCTCGCGGCGAGCATTTTTTCTCTGCTGCTCCCCGCGTTGTCGGCAGCAACCTCTATGACGGGCAGTAAAGCCGGGGGCGCGCTACTGACCTGCGCCGCGCTGCTGCTGGGCGCCGCCCTGCTCCTGATCATGGACAAAGTGGTGCCGCACGAGCACACCGTGCAGGGCGTGCACGGCACGCACTACCAGGCAATTCGCAGGGTGTGGCTTTTCGTCTTCGCGATCACGCTGCACAACGTCCCGGAAGGGCTCGCGATCGGCGTGAGCTTCGCCGGCGAGGGCTACGTGACGGGCATCCCGCTGGGGATCGGCATCGCGGTTCAGAACATGCCGGAAGGACTCGCGGTCGCGCTCGCGATGCTGACGCTGAGCTATACCCCGGTCCAGGCGGCGCTGATCGCGCTGGCGACGGGCCTCGTCGAACCGCTCGGCGGGCTGCTGGGCGCCGGCGCCGTCTCGATGTCGGGCGCGCTGCTGCCGTGGGGACTGGGCTTCGCCGCGGGCGCGATGCTTTTCGTCATCAGCCACGAGATCATCCCCGAGTCCCACCGCAACGGCCGCGAGACCTCGGCGACGATCGGCCTCTTCGGCGGCTTCGTGCTGATGATGTTGTTCGATACGGTGCTGGGGTGACGTCATACCCAGCCCCACCGCGACCGAAGGCGTCTGCGGAACCGCGGTCTGCCCTGTAAGCACGTCAAAATGGATCCTGGCCTACGCCAGGATGACGACCAGCACACAGTGCTCCAGTGCCACCAAGCGAGCACCGCGAGCCGAAGGAAAGGAGGTTCAAGGAGGGAAACCTTGGTTTCCCTCTTTGGCGTTCACCGAGCCGCGGCTGCGGGCTTCAGCCCGCCTGGCTTCATCGCCGCGGCAGTTTCCCTCTTTGGCGTTCACCGGAGGAAGCTTAGGCCGCGTAGGCGGCCTAAGCTTCCTCCACCCACGGCACGTCCGGCACTTCGGCGAACGCGCGCCGCAGGCCCGCCGACCAGATTCCGCTGATCTTCGAGAAATAGGCGTCGCCGTGGTTGAAGCGGCGCTTGTAGGTGACTTTGCGCGAATCGCGCTCGTACGCCATGAGGTCGATCGGCAGCCCCACGGTCAGGTTCGAGCGCATGGTCGAATCGAACGAGACCAGGAACGCCTTGCCGACTTCCTTCATCGGGGTCTGGTAGCGAACCACGCGGTCGATGATCGGCTTGCCGTATTTGGTCTCGCCGATCTGGAAGAAATTGGTGTCGGGGCTCGCCTCGATGAAGTTGCCTTCAGGGTAGATCCGGAACAGCCGCGGGGTGTGGTGGTCGATCTGCCCGCCCATGATGAAGCTGCAGTCGATGTCCACGCCGTGCTCGCGGACCGAGCGCTCGCGATTGACCACCTCGCGCAGCGTCGCGCCGATCAGCTCGGCGACTTCGTACATTTTCTTCACGCCGAGCACGCCGGTAGGCAGCGGCGCTCCGGTGTCGTCTTTCGAGCGCATCTTCAGCAGCGAAATGACGCTCTGCGTGGTCGCGAGATTGCCCGAGCTCAGCACGACGATCACGCGGTCCCCGACGATCTCCCATACCATCATCTTGCTGTACATCGCGATGTTGTCCGGACCTGCGCTGGTCCGTGAATCCGACGCGAATACGATGCCCTCCTCGACGAGGGCGGCGACACAATAAGTCATTGATTGATGCGATCAGCGGAAAGACGTGCGCCCGATGTTACTCCACGCCGCAGCGCACCAACAACCGCACCCGATCATTATCCTGAACGCATTGCTCGTGTGCGCCGAAGCGATCGGCAGAGCGCCCGAAGGAAAGGAGTCGTTCACCGGCGCCGCGTAACGGCGCAGGGCGCCGCTACTCCGAGCCGACCAGTGCAGTCGCGGTCAGGTGCTCTTCCCCCCCGCCGCTGCGCACCCCGCGTACCGGCGAGGCTTCCAGATAGTCCGCGCCGAATGCGAGCCGGATGTGATGCTCGCCCGCGGGCCGCGCGTTGGTGATGTCGAAGCTGCGCCAGCGATCGACCACCCACGCCTCGACCCACGCGTGGCTCGCGACGGCCGCTTCGGCGTGACCCGCCGAATAGATGTAGCCGCTCACGTAGCGCGCGGGGATGCCGAGGTGGCGGCAGCACGCGATGAATACGTGTGCGTGATCCTGGCACACGCCGTTCGCGTGCTCGAAGGCTTCCGCGGCGGTCGACTGCACCGCGGTGACGCCGGGCTGGAAAGGCAGCTTCGCGAGCACGCCCGACGCGAGGTCGCGCAGACCCGAGAGCATGCCGGCCCTGCGCCTGTAGCGCTCGGCGAACTGGCAGATGGCTTCGTCCGCTCGCGTGAGCGCCGTCTGCCTGAGAAAGATCAGCGGCGAGAGCTTGGGCTCGTCGTTCGGCTCGTCTACCACCGTAGAGGTCTCGACCGCGCCGCTCGAGCGGATGACGATCTCGGACACCGGCTTGTCGATCGTGAGCACGTGCAGGATGTTGCCGTAACCGTCGCGCAGCTCGAGCGGCGTCGAAGGCGTGTCGAGCCGCCACTCCAGTACCCGTTGGCGCGCGCTCGACTGCGGCACGAGCCGCAGGTACTGGGTGCTGTAGCGCACCGGCCGCTCGTACCGATAGTGCGTGACGTGATCGATCGAAAGCCTCATAGCGCTCCCAGGTACGCGCGCTGGATGCGGTATCCCAGCTCTCCGATGTCTTCGAGGAACGTGGTCAGATATTCGTGCAGACCGTCGCGGAATATCTCGTCGATGTCGCCGTGCACGACCCGCGCCTGGAGCTCGGCGGCGAGGCGCTTGGCGGGATGGTCGTTCTGGCCTTCGACGCGGTCGAGCGCGGCGACGATCTGCTCCATGCACGCGGCGAGCGAGCGCGGCATGCGCCGGTCGAGGATCAGCAGCTCGGCCACGTTGATCGGCCTCACCTGGTCGCGATAGATCGTGCGGTAGGTCTCGAAGCTGGAGACCGACTTGAGCAGCGCGGCCCACTGGTAGTAATCGAGCGCACCGCCCACGTCTTCGACGCGCGGCAGCAGGATGTGATATTTGACGTCGAGGATGCGCGCGGTGTCGTCGGCGCGCTCGAGGAAGGTTCCCAGGCGCGAGAAGTTGAAAGCCTCGCCGCGCATGATCGTCCCGTAGGTGACGCCGCGGAAAAGATGCGATCGTTCCTTCACCCAGTCGAAAAACCGCGTCGCTTCCGGCCCGGTGATGTTGGCGCGCTTGAACGCGCCCATCTCGATCCACGTGGAGTTCAGCGTCTCCCACATCTCGGAGGTGATCTGCCAGCGCACCGCGTGAGCATTGTCGCGAGCCGACTTGATGCAGGTGTAAATGCTCGACGGGTTGTCCTCGTCGAGCGCCATGAAGTCGATGAGCGTCGGCAGCGACACCGCTTCGTGGTGCGCGAAGTACGCCTTGGTCGACGCGGTGATCGTCAGCGGCGCGAGCAGGTTCTGCTCCTGCGTCTCGGGCGTGCTGCACAGGACCACGTTGGATGTGACCCCGAGGATGCGCGCGAGGTTCTCCGCGCGCTCCATGAAGCGCGACATCCAGAAGATCTGGTCACCGACACGCGACAGCATCAGCGCGCTCCCGCCGGCGCGCTCACGCGATCACCCACGTGTCCTTGGTGCCGCCGCCCTGTGACGAATTCACGACGAGCGAGCCTTCGGTGAGCGCCACGCGCGTGAGGCCGCCCGGCACGAGCTTGATCTCGCGGCCGCACAGGACGAAAGGCCGCAGGTCGAGGTGGCGCGGCGCGATGCCGTTCTTCACGAAAGTGGGGCACGTGGAGAGCGCGAGCGTCGGCTGCGCGATGTAATTCGACGGGTTGTCGCGGATGCGCGTGCGGAATTCGTCGATCTGCGCGTGCGTCGCGGCGGGCCCGATCAGCATGCCGTAGCCGCCCGAACCCTGTACTTCCTTGACCACGAGCTCCGCCAGATGGTCGAGCGCGTAAGCGAGGTCTTCCGGTTTGCGCAACTGCCAGGTCGGCACGTTACGCAGCACCGGTTCCTCGCCGAGATAGAAGCGGATCATGTCGGGCACGTACGGGTAGGTGGATTTGTCGTCCGCCACGCCGGTTCCGATCGCGTTCGCGATCGACACGTTGCCCGCGCGATAGGCGGCGAGCAGGCCCGGAACGCCTAATGAGGAGTCCGGCTTGAACGCGAGCGGGTCGAGGTACGCGTCGTCGATGCGCCGGTAGATCACGTCCACGCGCTGGTGGCCGCTCGTGGTGTGCATATAGATCTGCGCGTCCTTGACGAACAGGTCCGCCGATTCCACCAGCTCCACACCCATCTGCTGCGCGAGGAACGCGTGCTCGAAATAGGCGCTGTTGTACTGGCCGGGCGTGAGCACGACGACGACGGGATCGCGCACGCCGCGCGGGCCCGATGCGCGCAACGCCTCGAGCAGGAGCTGCGGATAATGCTCGACCGGACGCACGTTGTAGTGCTCGAAGAGCTCGGGAAAGAGCCGCATCATCATGCGCCGGTTCTCGAGCATGTACGACACGCCCGACGGGGTGCGCAGGTTGTCTTCGAGCACGTAGTATTCGCCGTCGTCGTTGCGAACGATGTCGATTCCCGAGATGTGGCAGTACACCTGGTTCGGCAGGTCGAGGCCGACCATGCCGACCTGGTAGGCGTCGTGGGTGAGCACGTGCTCGGCGGGAATGACACCGGCGCGCAGGATGTCCTGGCCGTGATAGATGTCGTGGAGAAAGCGGTTGAGCGCGGTCACGCGCTGCTTGATGCCGCGCTCGAGCTCGGACCATTCGGACTGCGGGATGATCCTCGGAATCGTGTCGAACGGGATCAGCCGCTCGGCACCCTCGTCGTCACCGTAGACGGCGAACGTGATGCCGACACGATGGAACAGCAGGTCGGCCTCGCGGCGCTTTTCCTCCACCAGTGAGGGCGGCATCGAGCGCAGCCACTGTGCGAGCGCGCCATAGTGGTCGCGAGCCTCTCCCTGCGTTCGGTACATCTCGTCGTACATGTTCTTCGCCCTTTTATGGCGCGCGCCCAAGGTAAGCAGCGCTTTGAGCAAAGGCTATGCCACCGTATGACTGCCTGAAGTATCTTAGCGTTGTGCCACACTCCCAGGACGGGAAGCACCGGAATGGTGCGCGGCGGCACCATCGGTGGCAGTTTAACAGCCATGGAACCGCCTCTCCCGCAAATCGGGCTTTGGAAGGCGTAGATGCAGGCATCGCAGCAGGCTTTGCTCGAACACCAGGATCTCCTCGCGCATTGCCGGCGCTGCCCGCGCATGCAGAGCACACCGGTCATCGGCAACCCGGTCGTCTCGGAGGTTCTGCTCGTCGGCCAGGCACCGGGACCGAAGGAGCCGGCGCTCGGCAGGCCTTTCGCGTGGACCGCGGGCAAGATGATGTTCAAGTGGTTCGGCACGATCGGGCTCGACGAGGAGCAGTTCCGCGGGCGCGTCTACATGGCCGCGGTGTGCCGGTGCTTCCCGGGCAAGCGGCCGAGCGGCGGCGATCGCGTTCCCGACCCCGACGAAGTGGCGAACTGCGCGTCGTGGCTCGATGCAGAATTCGCGATCAACAAACCGAAGCTCGTGATCCCGGTCGGCAAGCTCGCGATCCAGCAGTTCATGCCGGTCGCGAAGCTCGACGGGGTCGTCGGCAGGCTGCATCGCGGCACGCGCAACGGGCTGTCGTTCGACGTGGCGCCGCTGCCGCATCCCTCGGGCGCGTCGACGTGGCAGCACACCGAGCCCGGGAAGACGCTGCTGCGAGAAGCGCTAGCGCTGATCGCGGCGCATCCGGCGTGGAAGGCGTTGCAATCCTTGCCACCACCTCGGCAAAGAACAAAGCAGGGCCAAAGCTTTAACGCGAAGGACGCAAAGGACGCGAAGGAAAACAAGGACGGATCAAGTTAGGACGAATGGCTGTTGATGATGCGCTTGATTCCGTCGCGCAGATGTAGCGTATTGAAGTTGATCAAGAAACCGAGGCCGTAGCGCCCGAGCCGCAGGTAACTCAGTAGCTGCGCGCCGTGGAGAGGCGTCAGTCTATCTACCGACTTCAGCTCGAGGACCACCTGACCGGCAACCAGCATGTCGATGCGATAGCCGACGTCCAGGGTGATAGCACCGTATTCGAGACGCATCGGAACCTGCTGTTCGACGCCTAGTCCGCGCTTTGTAAGCTCGTACGCGAGACATGCCTCATAAGCGCCCTCAAGCAGGCCGGGGCCGAGCTTCGTATGCACCCTCATCGCGGCATCCACGATGTCATGCGCGATTTCTTCGCGGTCCACTGCGCGCGTCCCCGACTGTGCCCTTGCACCCTAACGCCCGTAATGCCTCGCGTGTTGACGCGTATTGTTTTTCCTTTTGCTTTTCCTTCGCGTCCTTCGCGTCCTTCGCGTTAAAGCTTTGCTTTTGGGCCCATCACTTCATAGGCTCGAGGCGGGCAAGAACCCCGCGGCGCTCATCGGTCAGCAGATACACCAGTCCGTCCGGCCCCACCCGCACATCGCGGATGCGTCCTATCGCGCCCTTGATCATCCGCTCTTCC
>JAQGNC010000254.1 GCA_028292065.1 Betaproteobacteria bacterium | reverse complement strand
AATCACTTCACGACTGTCTGCAGGCGAGGCGCCTGCGCTACAACTGCATCGAAATGCTAGCACGTTTGCCCCCGCGCCCCGGGCGCGTACAGACGAACGCCCGCGCTGGGCGGGCGTTGTGTCCACTAACTACGCTGCGCGGATCAGTCGATCGCGACGATCGCCAGCGCCAGCGCCGCGGCGACGCCCGCAGGGACGCCGTAGCGTTCGAGCGAGGAGACGCTCTCGCCCGCGACCACCTGCACCGGCACCTGCGTCAGCTCGAGCACGCCGTTGGTGACCGAGTCCTCGAGCAGCCGCGTGAGCGAGTTCTTGCGCGCGGTGCCCATGACGATCTGGTCCGCGTTCAGGCGCTGTGCGGCCCGCGTGATCATCTGGGCCCGGTCGCCGAGCTCGACGTGCTCGGTGAACGGCACGCCGAAACGCTTGAGCATCTCACGCGCGGGGGCGAGCGCCTTCTCGGCCTCGTCGCGATGAAAGCGCATGCGCGTGGACCTGCTCAGGAAGCGCGCCGCGTGCTGCGTGAGCGGCGTGCGCACGTGCAGCAGATGCACTTCGAGGTCGTGGTTGCCCATGAACTGGTTCACCACGTGGCGAACCGCGCCCAGCGAATTGGCGGATCCGTCGACCGGCAGCAGGACTTTGCTCATAGCGGTAACTCCTCTGGTGGTGCGCATGTCCGGTGTGATCACCGTAGGCGCGGTGGACTGGCGATATCTACGACGTTCGGGGCGACGCGGCTGCGAACCGCCTTGTGATTGACCAGAAATCCTCCGACGACCACGCCGCCGATCACGATCGCGTAGGCAGCCCACGCGACGGCCGGGTACTGCGCGAGGAAATCCTGCAGCAGGGGCTCGCTGGCGACCATCTTCACCGCGGTCCAGGCGAGGACGCCTGCGCCGACGTATACGATCGAGGGGAAGCGCTCGACGTACTTGAGGATCAGCTGGCTGCCCCAGATCACGATCGGGATGCTGATCAGGAGTCCCAGGACGACGAGGGTGAAGCTGCCTCCCGCGGCGCCTGCGACGGCGAGCACGTTGTCGAGTCCCATCAGCGCGTCTGCGACGACGATCGTCTTCATGGCGCCCCAGAAGGTCATCGAGCCGCCGAGCTTGTGCGCGTCTGCGTTGTCGTTGTCGACGACGAGCTTGAAGGCGATCCACACGAGGAGTGCGCCGCCGATCGCGAGCAGGCCGGGGATCTTCAGCAGCCAGACCACGACGAGCGTCATGGCGGTGCGCACGACGATCGCGCCGACCGTGCCCCACACGATGGCCGACTTGCGCAGATGCGGCGGCAGCCCGCGCGCGGCGAGCGCGATCACGATCGCGTTGTCGCCGGCGAGGACGAGGTCGATGACGACGATGGCGAGCAGCGCCGAAAGAAAGTCAGTAGAGAGTAGCTCCATATCCGCTCCATTCATGTCCACGAGTCATCCTCTGTCGGACCGAACGGAACGAAACCCGCCGGTGCCGGCGAGGTCTCGCTTGCGAAAGCAGGTTCGCTCTCGCCGGGCAACCGGGGTCTTGCGACCCGGACTGACGGCTGCGCCGCGGACAGGACATCCTGCCGTAGCTACTCCCCTCTCGAGGGATGTCCGCCTCTTGCGCGGGCGCCCTGTTCGCGGCGTCTGCGTGTTCGACGAACGACGCCATTATCTGTACGCCGCACGGCGAAGTGAAATGAAGAATGCGCATGATGTGCATCGCGTTTTGCGTTGCATGTTTATGAAACGTAATCGGCCCCATATCACACTTCAATGGTGATTTCATTGACCCTGCCGTGCGCCGCATGCTGTAATACGCCCGCGTTCCGAAAGGGGCGCTCCCTGCAAGGGGGAGTAGCTTGGATAGCGCCACCGGCGCTATCGCAGAGCGATCGTCAATACGAGGGCATTCAGCCTCCGGTCGCCTGACAACTCACGTTGTAAGCGAGACCTTTGCCCAGACGGGCGAAGTATCGCGGAACCTTCCAGCGGTCTTTGTCCCTCGGGGATAAAGGCCGCTTTGCTTTGTACGGTCGTTCCGCGACACGTACTCGGCGGGCGGGATTTCTGACGCTGTATTACGTGAGTGACTCATGCCTACGACCAGGATCCATCGCTACTTCAAGCACGGCACGCTGACCCAGATGCGTGTCTTCGAAGCCGTCGCCCGCCTCGGCAGCTTCACGCGCGCCGGGGAAGAAACCCATATGGCCCAGCCGACGGTGTCGGTCCATATGAAAAAGCTCAGCGCGACCATCGGTGTGCCGCTAGTCGAGCAGGCGGGCAAGCGCGTACGCCTGACCAGCGCCGGCGCGGAGGTGTACGCCGCGGTGCAGACCCTTTTCCAGACTTTCACGGCGCTCGACGAGCGCCTTTGCGACATGGCCGCGCTCAAAGCCGGCAAGCTGCGCATCGCGACGACGACCGCGGGCGAGTACCTGCTGCCGCCGCTGCTCGCCCAGTTCGTGAAACGTCACCCCGGGATAGAGGTGTCGCTGCACGTGGGTGCGCGGCACGCCGTGCTCGAGCGCCTCGCCAGGAACGAGGACGACCTCTATCTCCTGACGAACCCGCCCGCGGCACACGGCCTGACGGCGAACCCTATCCTGCCGAACCCGCTCGTCGCGCTCGCGCCCGCGGATCATCCGCTCGCGGGCGAGAAAAGAATCAGCTTCCAGCGCTTTGCGCACGAGCCGCTGCTGGTGCGCGAGCCCGGATCGGGAACGCGCCTGGCGACCGACCAGGCTTTCGCGCGCCACGGCATGCAGCCCAGGATCAGCATGGAGCTCGGCAGCAACGAAAGCATCAAGGAAGCGATGCTCGCGGGGCTCGGCGTGTCGCTGCTCTACCGGCACTCGGTCGGCTACGATGTCGAAGCCGGGCGCCTTGCGGTGCTCGAAGTCGAAGGACTGCCGCACGACGGACACTGGCACTTCATCCATGCCCCGGCGAAACAGCTCCCGCAGGTCGCACAGACGTTCGTCGCGTTCGCGACGATCGCAGTGAAGCGCCTGTTCCCCGACGCCGCCGGCGGCTCGCGCACAGCGCCGCCGCAGCGCGCGAGCGCGCTGAGCGAGGGCACGTCCGGCCTATAATCGCGCGATGGAAAGTGAGACCGAAGAGCTCCTGCGCGCCGATCGCGGCGGCGTCGCGACCCTTACGCTGAACCGCCCCCGGCAGTACAACGCGTTTTCGTCGAGCCTGATCGATGCCGTGCAGGCCGCGCTCGACGATATCGGCCGCGACCCCTTGGTGCGCGTGGTCGTCATCGCGGGCGCGGGCAAGGCTTTCTGCGCGGGGCACGACCTGAAGGAAATCCGCGCGGCAGGTCCCGAGCTCGTCACGCAGGTCTTCGCGCGCTATTCGCGGCTCATGCTGAGCCTCACGCGGCTGCCGCAGCCGGTCATTGCGCGCGTGCACGGCATCGCTTTCGCCGCGGGATGCCAGCTCGTCGCGCAGTGCGATCTGGCGGTTGCGGCCGGCGGTGCGCAGTTCGCGGCGTCCGGCGTCAAGTTCGGACTGTTCTGCAATACCCCGGGTGTCGCGCTCGCCCGCAACCTCAACCGAAAGCAGGCGATGGAAATGCTGCTCACCGGTGAGGCGATCGACGCTGCGACCGCGCTCGAGCGCGGGCTCGTGAACCGCGTGGTCGCCGCTGAAGATCTCGACGCCGCGATCGACGCCCTCGCGCAATCGATCATCGAGAAGACGCCGGTCGCCATCTCCGCCGGCAAGCGCGTTTTCTACGAGCAGCTCGAAGCGCCGCTGGAGCACGCGTACGCGATCGCCACTGAAGCGATGGTGTGCAACATGCAGACGCACGACGCCGCCGAAGGCATCGACGCTTTCGTGGCGAAGCGCAAACCGGTGTGGAAAGGCGAGTGACGCGCAGGACGCCATAGCGTCCTGGCGTACGGTTGTCCGCGTCGTGCACGCGGGTCCACGCTGGCCGTCAAAATGGATCCTGGCGTGCGCCAGGATGACGTTTCCGCCTCCTCCTCGAGATGGCTGCGCGATCAACATGAACCGCTGTCGATAAACAAGTCTCCCTCGCCCCGCTTGCGGGGAGAGGGCTGGGGTGAGGGGAAACAAGTGGCTATATGTTCGGAACACTTCGGCACCACCGCTGACGGCGCTTCAGTCGAGCTTTACACGCTCACCAACAGGAACGGCCTCGAAGCACGGATCGCGACCTACGGCGGCACGCTGCAGGCCTTGCGTACGCCCGATCGGGACGGCGTCTTCGCCGACGTGGTGCTCGGCTTCGACACCCTCGCGCCGTACCTCGGCGATCATCCGTACTTCGGAAGCCTGATCGGACGTTACGCGAATCGCATACGCAACGGCGCGTTCGCGCTCGACGGGGTGCAATACCGCCTGCCATGCAACGACGGCGCAAACCACCTGCACGGCGGCCCGCGCGGATTCCATACAGTTGTGTGGCAGGCGCTAGCGTGCGACGGGGAAAACGCGAGCCTCGCCCTGCGTTACTGCAGCCCGGACGGCGAGCAGGGATATCCCGGACAGCTCGACGTCGAAGTGCGATACACCCTGACCGATGCGAACGCGCTCGTGCTCGATTACAGCGCCCGCGCGGATGCGCCGACGATACTCAACCTCACCATCCACTCGTTTTTCAATATCGCCGGCGCCGGGACGATACACGACCACGTCCTCACGCTCGCGGCCGAGCGCTACCTGCCCGTAGATTCGTCTCTGGTCCCCACCGGCGAGCTGCGCGCAGTGCGCGGCACGCCTTTCGATTTCACCGGAGGGACGCCGATCGGCGCGCGTTTGACTGCCGACGACGAGCAGCTACGGCACGCGCGCGGCTACGATCACAACTGGGTGCTGGAAAAGAACGGCGGCGGCGAGACCTTCGCGGCCGAGGTGTACGACCCTTCGAGCGGCCGGCGCATGAGCGTGCACACCACACAGCCCGGCGTGCAGATCTATTCGGGCAATTTCCTCGACGGGACGGTCCGCGGCAAGAACGGCGTGATCTACGAAAAGCACGCCGGCTTCTGCCTCGAGACCCAGCACTTCCCCGATTCGCCGAACCAGCCTGCGTTTCCGTCGACCGTGCTGCGGCCGGGCGAGGTGTATCGCGAGCGAACGCAGTACTGCTTCAGCGTCGCGGACTGATCCCGCAGCAAGGCTCGCGCACTACTGTCATTGCGAGGAGCCCAGCGACGAAGCAATCACGAGGCGCTCGAAAACGGTTTTTCGTGCGCCACGAGATCGCCGCGTCGCCCTTGCGGCTCCTCGCGATGACCCCCAGCAGGGCTACATCGCAAGAACCAGCTGATTCAGCCGCTTCACGAAACCCGCCGGGTCCTCCAACTGCCCGCCTTCCGCGAGCTGCGCCTGGTCGAACAGCACCAGCGCCCAGTCGGCGAAGCGCGACTCGTCGGCCTCGCCTTTGAGCCGCTCGACCAGCGGGTGATGCGGGTTCACTTCGAGGATCGGCTTGGAGCCCGGCACCTGCTGGCCCGCGGCCTTGAGCATGCGCTCGAGGTGCATGCCCATGTCGTGCTCGTCGGCGACGAGGCACACCGGTGATTCGGTCAGGCGCACGGTCACCCGCACGTCTTTCACCTTCTCGCCGAGGGCGGTCTTGATGCGCTCGATGAGGTCCTTGTATTCACCCGCGTCCTTCTCCTGCTCTTTCTTCTCGTCTTCGTCAG
>JAQGNC010000252.1 GCA_028292065.1 Betaproteobacteria bacterium | reverse complement strand
GGGTTTAGGGTTAAGGGTGATGGAGTGAAGGGTGAATGTTTAAGGATTTAAGGGTGAATGAGTGAAGGGTGAAGTGTGAAGGGGGAGCGCGGTAAGCCCGAACCCTGTTCGAATCCCCACGGGGATTCGAACCACCAAAGAGAAGGGGCAGCTCGAGAGCTGCCCCTTCTTTTATTCACAAAGGGGCAGCTTGATAGCTGCCCCTTTTTTTATTCTTGTCTTGCCGTTTCGCTGGCGAGGCCCTCCGGAGGCCGCCGTTTACTTCGCGACCTGCCGCTCCCGCATTTCGTCGAGCGTCTTGCAGTCGATGCACAGCGTCGCCGTCGGACGCACTTCCAGGCGCTTCAGACCGATTTCCACTCCGCACGAATTACAGTACCCGTACTCGCCGGCATCGATACTCACGATCGTCTCGTCGATCTTCTTGATGAGCTTACGCTCGCGGTCGCGGTTGCGAAGCTCGAGCGACATGTCGGATTCCTGGCTCGCGCGATCGTTGGGATCGGCGAATATGGTCGCCTCGTCCTGCATCGTGTGGACGGTGCGGTCGATGTCCTGCGAGAGCTCGCGCTTCATCTCTTCCAGCATGTTGCGGAAGTAGGCGAGCTGCCGCGAGTTCATGTATTCCTCTTTCCCCTTGGGCTTGTAAGGGGGAATGGCTTTGTGCAGTTCGGAGGGCATGGGTGGGGGGTCCCGAAACGTTAAAAGAGCGCTTTAATATCAGAATTCCGCAGGGGCGGCAAGGGAACTCGGACAGCGCCTTGGGAGGTTGGTTTCAATTGACCGTCGAAGGGCCGCAGCTTATCATTACGGCCTTCTTGCAGGCGATTTCTCAAGTCCCTCGTCCCGCAGCGTCGATCGAGTGCCCGTAGCTCAACCGGATAGAGCACCGGCCTTCTAAGCCGGGGGTTGTGGGTTCGAGTCCCGCCGGGCGCGCCAGTCGTCCTTGCAGGTGGGATGTGCGCTTAAGATTTTGTGGTTTGGTCGTTCAGTGGTGGCTGTAGCTCAGCTGGTAGAGTCCTGGATTGTGATTCCAGTTGTCGCGGGTTCGAGTCCCGTCAGCCACCCCATCACTTATAAGCTGCTTTGCAGCTTATAAGTGATGGATTTGAACGCCAAAGAGGGAAACCAAGGTTTCCCTCCTCGAACCTCCTTTCCTTCCGGTCGATCCGCCGCACTGACGCTCGGTTATCTGCCAGTTGCCGTTGCGGTCATTCTGGACGCGCGCTAGCGCAGGGGATCCAGAATCCATCTTGACGTCGAAGCCACGCGTGGGCCGCGCGCTAATTCCACTGATCTTCTTCGTCGTCGTCTTGGACGCTCGGCAGCATCGACGGATCGGGGAAGAGCGGTAATCCCAGATGGAGCCGCACCGGTGCGAAGCTCCGGCGGTGATGCGGCGTGATGCCGAGCTTCGCCATCCCTGCGCGGTGGTCCCGCGTGCCGTAGCCGACGTTGGTTTCCCAGCCATAGCCGGGGAATTGCTCGGCGAGCCCGCGCATGTAAGCGTCGCGGAAGACTTTCGCAACGATCGATGCGGCAGCGATCGAAAGACACTTCGCGTCGCCGTCGACGATGGTGCGAGCGGAGCAGCAGAGCTCTTTAGGGGTTGCGTTGCCGTCGATCAGCGCGAGCTGGGGCACGACGCTGAGACCCGCGACCGCGCGGCGCATCGCGAGCATGCGCGCGTGGTAGATGTTGATCGAATCGATCTCCTCGACACTCGCTTCGCCGAAGCTGATGAAGCAGTAATCCGGCAACGCGGCGGCGGCGGCCTCGCGTTTCGCCTGCGGGACGATCTTGCTGTCGTTGATCAGCGCGGTGAGCTTTCTGGGAAGCCCTTTGGGCGGCAGGATGATCGCCGCCGCGACGACCGGCCCTGCCAGCGGGGCGCAGCCGACTTCGTCGACGCCGCACACCACGCCCGTGGCTTCGTTCTCGAAGCGCAGGGTGGGGCGGGGTTTTCTTTTCCTGCGCACCGTCTCGCGAACGTCCAAGCGGGTCTCCTCGTGTCGACGTCAGTGTAGACGGGCGAACGCTTCAGCGCGCGCGCAGCAAACGCTGCTGCTCGCGCTTCCAGTCGCGGTCTTTTTCCGCTTCACGCTTGTCGTGCTGCTTCTTGCCCTTGGCGAGGCCGATCTCGAGCTTGATGCGGCCGCGCTTGTAGTGCATGTCGATCGGCACGAGGGTGTAGCCGTCGCGCTCGACCAGACCGATGAGCTTCTCGATCTCGGCGGCGTGCATCAGGAGCTTGCGCGTGCGCACCGGATCGGGCTGCACGTGGGTCGACGCGGTGGGGAGCGGGCTCACGTGCGAGCCGATGAGGACGAGCTCGCCGTTGCTGATGACGACATACGCCTCCTTCAGCTGCGTGCGACCCGCACGCATCGCTTTGACTTCCCACCCTTCGAGCGCGATACCGGCTTCATAGCGCTCTTCGATGAAATAGTCGTGGAAGGCTTTTTTGTTTTGAACGATACTCATGGGTGGCTGCCGTGCCCGCGTATTCTATCAGCCGGCACGCACGCCCGGCCCGACGGAGAAGAAGTGGTTGTAGAAAAATCAGTGCTCGTCGGCCACTCCGCGCAGCAGATGTTCGCGCTGGTCGACGCGGTGGAGGCCTACCCCGAATTCCTGCCCTGGTGCGAAGCCGCGACGGTGCTCCACCGTGACGCCGAGCGCACGCGCGCGACCCTCACGGTCAATTATCACGGCGCGAAGCAGAGCTTCACCACCGAGAACGTCAAAAACCCGCCGACCGCAATGTCGATCAAGCTGGTCGAAGGCCCTTTCAAAGTGCTCGACGGCGACTGGCGATTCACTGCGCTCTCCGACGTCGCGTGCAAGATCGAGTTTCGCCTGCACTACGAGTTCTCGAGCAGGATCCTCGAGATGCTCGTGGGCCCGGTGTTCAGCTACATCGCCAATACCATGGTCGATGCTTTCGTGCAGAGGGCGGACAAGGTCTATGGCGGATGAAGGCCTGCTCAGGATAGAGGTCGTCTGTGCGACCCCCGCCGAGCAGGTGCTGATCGCGCTGGAGGTGCCTTGCGGCACGACTGCCGGTGTAGCGGTCGAGCGCTCAGGAATTCTGCGGCGCTTTCCCGACCTCGATCCGGCGCGGCTTGAACTCGGCGTTTTCGGGCGGGTGGTGCCTGCAATGACGGTGCTCGGCGACGGTGACCGGGTGGAGATCTACCGGCCGCTCGAAGCCGACCCCAAACAGGCGCGCAGGCGGCGGGCGACGGGCGGGGTCTAGGGTGACTCGGCCTTATTTGCAGTTGGTGTCGAGCGTCTTTTGAGTCTTGGCCGTTTCGCCTGAATAGTCGCTATCCGCGAGGAACGGACGCTCGCCGGTCTTGGGATCGGTCTTCGTGATGCGGTTGCCCGACTGCAGGCTCTTAAGGTACGCGCGCAACTCGTCGCACGCGCGCTGGTTCTGCGCGGCGGCCGCGGCTTTCTTGTCGTCCTTTCCGGTCAATTCCTGTTTTTCCATCTGGCGCTTGCGAAAATCGGCGTCGCGCTCGGCGGTCGATTTGGCAGCGGCGGCGGGAGATGCGCTGCCAGACGCGGCACCGGAGGCCGCGGCAGCTGCACCTGCGGCCGGCGCAGGCGGGGGCGCGGCCTTCACGCCGCTCGCCTGCGGGGTCGTCCCCGGCTGGCACTCATAACCGTAGCCGACGACCTTGCCGCTCTTGTCGACGCACTTGTTGATCTGTGCGGCGGCGCCCGCTGACATCACCATCATTGCCACTGCGACGAGTCGTTTCATGGTTGCCTCTCGATGCTTTAAGTGCCGGGTTGCGGCCGGGGTCCTGCGGTTGCGAAAAGTAGCGACTTTATCCCGCAGAGTCAAACGATTAACGCCTGATTTCATTGGCGGTTTACCGCCTCGTGCGTATAATTCGGACTTTGCGAAGGAACAGAATATGCGCGTGGTGGAGAAAGCCTTAACCTTCGATGACGTCCTGCTCGTTCCCGCCCACTCGAGCGTCCTTCCGCGCGAAGTCATCCTCACGAGCCGGCTCACTCGCGGCATCACCCTGAACATCCCGGTCGCCTCGGCCGCGATGGACACGGTGACCGAAGCCCGGCTCGCGATCGCCATCGCACAGGAAGGCGGCATCGGCATCGTTCACAAGAACATGTCGCCTCGCGCCCAGGCCGCCCAGGTCACCCAGGTCAAGCGTTTCGAAAGCGGCATCGTCAAAGACCCGATCACGATCACCGAGGACATGACGGTGCGCGACGTGCTGCTGCTCACCCGCCGGCACCGCATCTCGGGACTGCCGGTCGTGGCGGCAGGCGGCAAAGTCGTCGGCATCGTTACGAACCGGGACTTGCGCTTCGAGACCCAGCTCGACCAGCCGATCCGCAACATCATGACCCCGCGCGACAAGCTCGTAACGGTGCGCGAAGGCTCGCCGCGCGAAGAAGCGCTCGCGCTCATGCACAAACACCGGCTCGAGCGAGTGCTCGTCATCAACGAGAACTTCGAGCTTCGCGGCCTGATCACGGTCAAGGACATCCTGAAGTCGTCGGAGCATCCGCTCGCGTCGAAAGACAACCTCGGGCGCCTGCGCGTCGGGGCGGCGGTCGGGGTGGGCGAGGGCACCGAGGAGCGCGTCGAAGCGCTGCTCGAAGCGGCGGTCGACGTGATCGTCGTCGATACCGCGCACGGGCACTCGCAGGGCGTACTCGAGCGCGTGCGCTGGATCAAGCGCACCTATCCCAAGACCCAGGTGATCGGCGGCAATATCGCGACCGCAGCGGCGGCCAAAGCGCTCGTCGACCACGGCGCCGACGGGGTCAAGGTCGGCATCGGGCCCGGCTCGATCTGCACGACCCGTATCATCGCCGGCATCGGCGTGCCGCAGATCACCGCGGTCGCCAACGTCGCCAAAGCGCTCGAGCGCACCGACGTGCCGCTCATCGCCGACGGCGGGATACGCTTCTCGGGCGACATCTCCAAAGCGATCGCCGCGGGCGCGCACATGGTGATGATCGGCAGCCTTTTCGCGGGCACCGAGGAGTCTCCCGGCGAGACCGAGCTCTACCAGGGGCGCTCGTACAAAGCGTACCGCGGCATGGGCTCGCTCGGGGCCATGCAGCAAGGCTCGGCGGATCGCTATTTCCAGGACAACGACGAGCTCGACACCGAGAAGCTGGTGCCCGAAGGCGTCGAAGGCCGGGTGCCGTATAAAGGCGGCCTGGTCCCGCTCGTGCAGCAGCTGATGGGCGGCGTGCGCGCGAGCATGGGTTACCTCGGCTGCGCCACGATCGAAGACGTCAGGACCAAAGCCGAGTTCGTCGAGATCACCAGCGCCGGCATCCGCGAGTCTCACGTCCACGACGTGCAGATCACGAAGGAAGCGCCTAACTACCGCAGCGAGTGAGGTGTCAGGCGTGAGGGGTGAGGCGCGGACGGAAGTGATGCCTCGCGCCTTCCGCCTGCCGTCATCCCACCTCACCCCTGACGCCTCACGCCTCACGCCTCACAAATGTCTCACGAAAAAATCCTCATCCTCGATTACGGCGCGCAATACACCCAGCTGATCGCGCGCCGGGTGCGCGAGCTACGCGTCTATTGCGAGATTCACCCGGGCGACGTCGGCGATGATTTCGTCCGGAAGTTCGCGCCCAAAGGCATCATCCTCTCGGGCGGCCCGTCGTCGGTTTACGAAGACGAGATCAACCGCGCCCCTCCCGCGGTGTTCGAGCTCGGCGTGCCGGTGCTCGGCATCTGTTACGGGATGCAGACGATGGCGCAGCAGCTCGGCGGCAAGGTCGAACCCGGCAAGGTGCGCGAATACGGTTACGCCGAAGTGCGCGCGCGGGGTCATACCCAGCTCCTCGAAGGCATCGAAGACGTGCGCTCGGCGGAAGGTCACGGTCTCCTGAAAGTCTGGATGAGTCACGGCGACAAAGTCGTCGAGATGCCCGCGGGTTTCAAGCTGATGGCCTCGACCGAGTCGTGCGCGATCGCCGGCATGGCCGACGAAGCGCGGCGCTTCTACGGCGTGCAGTTCCACCCCGAAGTGACGCACACCCTCCAGGGCAAAGCGCTGCTCCAGCGTTTCGTCTACGACATCTGCGGCTGCGCGGGCGACTGGAACATGCCCGATTACGTCGCCGAAGCGGTGTCGCGGATACGTGAACAGGTCGGCACCGACGAAGTGATCCTCGGCCTTTCCGGCGGCGTCGATTCGTCGGTTGCGGCGGCGCTCATCCACCGGGCGATCGGCGCGCAGCTCACGTGCGTCTTCGTCGATCACGGCCTGCTGCGCCTGAACGAAGCGCAGCAGGTGATGGACACTTTCGCGAAGCACATGCACCTGAAAGTGATCCACGTCGACGCGACCGAAGAGTTCTACGGCGCGCTGTCAGGCGTGTCGGACCCCGAGCAGAAACGCAAGATCATCGGCAGGCACTTCGTCGAAGTCTTCCAGCGCGAATCGGCGAAGATCCGCAACGCCAAGTGGCTCGCCCAGGGCACCATCTACCCCGACGTGATCGAGTCCGCGGGCGGCAAGACCAAGAAAGCGACGAGCATCAAGTCGCACCACAACGTCGGCGGCCTTCCCGAGTCGCTGCACTTGAAGCTTCTCGAGCCTTTGCGCGAGCTTTTCAAGGATGAAGTCCGCGAGCTGGGCTTGGCGCTCGGCCTCCCGCACGACATGGTGTTCCGCCATCCTTTCCCTGGCCCCGGCCTCGGTGTGCGGATACTCGGCATCGTTACGCGCGAGTTCGCCGACCTGCTGCGCCAGGCCGACGCGATCTTCATCGACGAGCTGCGCGCCGCGGGATGGTACGAGCAGACCGCGCAGGCTTTCGCGGTCTTCCTTCCGGTCAGGTCCGTGGGGGTGATGGGCGACGGCCGTACTTACGAATACGTCGTCGCGCTGCGCGCCGTCCAGACCACCGACTTCATGACCGCGCACTGGGCGGAGCTTCCGCATTCGCTGCTGGGGAAAGTGTCTACGCGGATCATCAACGAAGTGCGCGGCATCAATCGGGTGGTGTACGACATTTCCGGCAAACCGCCTGCCACCATCGAGTGGGAATGATCCGGTAGCGTTACCGCCGCTCACTGTCGCTCACGCGTTCGCCGCAGGCGGTTAGCGCAGCTGGCGTTGAGCTACGTCGCAGTGCTGTCCGGGCTGCTGCTGAACAGGTGCCTGAAGATCGCAGCGATGCCGGTGCCGACGAATGAGCAATACTCGCATACGGCGCGTGCCGCCATCTCACTCAGAACGATGGCAATGCGACCGTAGTCTCGAACGTCATGACTGAAGCTTGCAACCCATTCGATGCCCTCGGCGCCTCGAGCGACTCGCGCATGATCGAAGAGTTCTACATGCGCGCCGCGCTCGCCCTAGCTGAGCAGGCCGGCGCCGCGGGTGAAGTCCCGGTCGGCGCGGTCGTCGTCAAAGACGGCGAGATCGTCGGCCGCGGCTACAACCATCCGATTTCCGCGCACGATCCGACTGCTCACGCCGAGGTTGTTGCGTTGCGCGATGCTGCGCAACTGCTAGGCAACTATCGGCTCGCGGGCTGCGAGCTTTACGTGACCCTCGAGCCTTGCGCGATGTGCGCCGGGGCGATCATGCATGCGCGCATCGCGCGGGTCGTGTTCGGCGCCGCCGACCCAAAGACCGGCGCGTGCGGGAGCGTGATCGATCTCTTCTCCGAGCCTCGGCTCAACCACCACGCGGTGGTGACGCCGGGAGTGCTCGCGGCAGACGCAGCGTCGCTGCTGCAGGGGTTCTTCGCGTCGCGGCGCCGCAGCGCTCGCGCCAGCGAGTAGTCGACCCCGGTATGTCGCGCAGGCGCCTCGCCTGCAGCCGCCTGTTCACCCCCGAACCCGTCGCTGTTCGAGCTCTGCTGCAGGCGGGGCGCCTGCGCTACAAGCGTCGAGGTGAACGTTCGGCGGCTGTCCCCTACATCTTGCGATAGCACTGTTCTCCCAGCCCGAGAAGTTGGGTATTTCTGCCGCTGGCACGCGTTGTGCGTTGCAGTAAAATAAGCTACATTGTGCGCCGCAGAAACAGCAATACCCTACATACGGAAAAGGTACGTCGATGAGACTCCAGGACAAAGTGGCCATTATCACCGGGGCCGGCAGAGGGATCGGCCAGGCGACTGCGGTCAAGTTCGCGCGTGAAGGCGCGAAAGTCGTGGTCTGCGATCTGTCGCCGGAGTGGATCGAGGAGACCGTCGAGTTGTGCAAGGAAACGCGCGGCGATGCGTTCGGTTACGTCGCGGACGTGCGCGATCCCAAGTCGCTCGAAGGCATGGTCGCCGCGACGGTCGCGAAATGGGGCCGCGTCGACATACTGGTCAACAACGCCGGCATCGTGATGGACGCCCAGTTGAAGAACATGAGCGAAGACCAGTTCGACAAGGTCATCGATATCAACCTGAAAGGCGTTTTCAACTGCACCAAAGCTGTCGTCAACACGATGCTCGCACAGCAGTCGGGAGTCATCCTCAATGCCTCGTCGATCGTCGGCCTGTACGGCAACTTCGGACAGACGAATTACGCCGCGGCCAAGTTCGGCGTGATCGGCATGGTGAAAACGTGGGCGCGCGAGCTCGGTCGTAAGGGCATACGCTCGAACGCGGTTTGTCCGGGTTTCATCGCGACGAGCATCCTCGGATCGATCCCGGAGCGCGTGCTGAGCGCGCTCGAAGAGAAAGTGCCGATGGGACGACTGGGCAAGCCGGAAGAAGTCGCGAACACTTTCGCGTTTCTCGCGTCCGACGAAGCGAGCTATATCAACGGCGCGGTGATCGAAGTCAGCGGCGGGCTGGTTATATAAACCTACGCCGCGCCGGCGCTCTTTCCTCTCTACGTGGTCGTCCTGGACCGGAATAGCGCCGCGATCTTTTCGCGGTCCGGCGCGCGCACCACACCTTCCTCGGTGATCAGCGCGGTCACGAGCTCGGCCGGCGTCACGTCGAATACCGGATTGACGACGTCGGTCCCGACCGGCGCCCAGCGCATTTCGCGGTAACCCAGCACTTCCTCGGCGGCGCGCTCTTCGATCGGTATGTCCGCGCCGCTCGCGATCGCGAGGTCGATCGTCGAGAGCGGGCACGCGACGTAGAACGGAATCCCGTGCCGATGCGCCATGACCGCCACCTGGTAGGTGCCGATCTTGTTCGCCACGTCGCCGTTCGCGGCGACGCGATCGGCGCCGACGATGACCGCGTCGATATTCCCCCGGCTCATCAGGAAACCCGCCGCGTTGTCCGCGATGAGCGTCACCGGTATCCGGTCCTGCTGCAGCTCCCACGCGGTCAATGGTGCACCCTGGATAAACGGCCGGGTCTCGTCGGCGTACACCGCGACGTGCTTGCCGGCTTCGATCGCCGAGCGGATCACACCCAGCGCAGTGCCGTGGCCGGCGGTTGCGAGGGCGCCGGCATTGCAGTGGGTGAGCACGCGCGAGCGCTCGGGCAGCAGCGCCGCGCCGTGGACGCCCATGCGGCGATTGAGCGTCACGTCCTCGCGGCACATCACGTGGGCTTCGTCGAGCAGCGCGCTCGCGCTGTCGGGTACCGTCGTCGACGATGATGCCTGCAAGCGCGTCTTCATGCGCTCGAGCGCCCAGAACAGGTTGACTGCGGTGGGCCGGCTCGCTTTGAGAGTTTCGAACGCCGCGTCCATCGAGTTTTCAAACTGCGCTCTTGTCTCACCGGATATGCGCTTGGCTTCGACCGCGACCCCGTAGGCGGCGGCGCAGCCGATCGCGGGCGCTCCGCGAACCACCATGTCGCGTATCGCGCCCGCGACAGCGGCGGCGCTGTCGAAGCTCAGGTAGACCTGCCGCTCCGGCAGCGCCCGCTGGTCGAGCATCTCGATTGCGCCATCGCGCCAGCGCAGTGTTTCGAAGGAGGATGGCATTGCATCACAGGACAGACATGAGGCCCGCATTATAATGCCGCGCATGCCTCCACCCGCGTTCACAGTGCGACCGGTCAACTGGCAAGCGAGCCGCGAGGCCTTGCGTTCGGTTCGCCGGTCGGTCTTCATCAAGGAGCAGAAAGTGCCGGCCGCGCTCGAGTGGGACGATGCCGACGAGAACGCGTATCACGTGCTCGCGGCCACGCGCGACGGGCGCCCGATCGGCACCGGACGACTCAGGCTGGACTGCTACATCGGTCGCATGGCGGTGGTGAAGCAATGGCGCGGGCGCGGCGTCGGCAGTGCGATCCTCGCGCTGCTCATCGATCTCGCCGAGACAGAAGGGTGTACCGAATTGAGGCTGCACTCGCAAACCCACGCGCTCGAGTTCTACTCGCGCTTCGGGTTCGGGCCGGTGGGGGAACGCTTCGAGGAAGCGGGCATGCCGCACCAGGCGATGCTGCTCAGGCTCCCGCCAGCGCCGCGGTAGCGCTGCGCTCGAGCGCGAAGCGCTGCTCGGTCGTCCCGATCGGCGCGCCGCCCGGTCCGAAGCTGCGCTCGATGTACAACACTTCACCTTCCGCGTTCACGAGCAGCACGGTCGACGCTCGCGTGCCGTAGGTCGCACCCGGGATGAACACGGCCGACAAGTCGCGCTCGCGCTCGAGCGCGATGCCGGTCGAAGGCAGCAGGTGATCGGGCGCAGTGCCTGTGTCTGCGAGGAGATCGAAGAGCTTGCGCGTGAGTGTCGACTCGTCGGCGCCGAGCAGCCCCTCGATCGCCTGGATGCCGCGGCGCACTTTCGGCCACGGCTCGTCGAGCAGCCGGTTGCTCAGGCCATGCACGCCGGGCGCGATCGCCTCGATGCGCTCGGCACGGTTGGAGCAGAAGTAAAGCTGTTCGGGCCTGCCGAGGATCATGCTGAAGCCGCGGTACTGATCGTAGCGCCGCGCGACTTCATCGAGGTACTCCCGCGCGTCACCGCCGGCTTCGAGATACTCGCGGGTGAGCTCGCCGCGCGATCGCGGTGCCCCGAAGCCGGCGCTGCCTTGCCGGTAATTCGTGACGGCCGCGAACCTGCCGTTGACGCTCAGGCCGAGCCACGTCCCGCGCTGCTCGAGGTCACGCCCGGCGTAGACGTGCGGGGAATCGCTCCAGAAAGCCGCCGGGGCGGCGGGCCTCGCGTACGCCTCGTCGCGATTGGCCGCAACGATGAGGGGATAGCGGGGATGCGCGCCTGCGGCGAACAGAATCACGCACATCGGTCACGCCTCGAAGCATTCGACGCGGCGGGTGGAATCTTCCTGCAGGCACTGCGTGATCGCGAGCTGGGAAGTCGCCTGCTCGAGCTCGAGCTCGAACTTGGCGTCGTCCCGAACGTTTTCGTAGACCTCCATCCACAACAGAGGGTCGCTGCGCTTCTTGAGCAGGCGCCCTGCGATGCCGGTCGCCTGTTTCAATGCGGAGAAAAGCTCGAGCACGCGGGCTTCGCAGTTTTGTGCCTGGGTGGGCGCGACTCGATAGTAGAGATAGTACGAATAAGCCATGGGTCCTCGCGGCGCGCATTGTAAGCCCAATGCAAGCGCGGCAGCTGCGCGACTTCAGGTTTTCAGGCCGGCATGCGCCAGCCGCGATGC
>JAQGNC010000379.1 GCA_028292065.1 Betaproteobacteria bacterium | reverse complement strand
GTTTTATTCCCACTCCAACGCGCCCTTCATCCATTCATAGATGAAGCCGACGACCAGAATCGAAAGAAACAGCACCATCGACAGGAAACCGAAGAGACCGATCTCCTGAAGCACGACGGCCCACGGGAAGAGAAACGCGATCTCCAGATCGAACAGAATGAACAGGATCGCGATCAGGTAGTAGCGCACATCGAATTTCATGCGCGCATCTTCGAACGCTTCGAAACCGCACTCGTACGGCGAAAGCTTCTCGCTGTCCGGATGGTGGGTCCCGAGCAGCCGTGAGAGACCGCCACCGAGGAGCAGCGGCGCCACGCCGACCACGAGGCCGACCACGATGAACATCAGGATGGGAAAATAATTTTCGAGCATGAGGTGAATCGAGATTCAGGAATCAGGATTCAGGATCAGGGATTCAGTGTCCAGTTGTCGCCAGGTCTGCGCTTTCACGCATTCCCTGAACCCTGAATCCTGATTCCTTGATCCTGACCTCCGACTACGACTACGGCCCTGCTACTGCATATGGTGTCGACGGAGAGACTCGAACTCTCACGGCTTTCGCCACCGCCCCCTCAAGACGGCGTGTCTACCAATTCCACCACGTCGACAAATCTTCGTGAGGCGTGAGGCGGGAGGAGTGAAGCGCGTTGCAGTTGCGCCTCCCACCTCTCACCTCACGCCGCCCTTACTTCGGTACGTCCTGCGCTCGTCCGGCGTCCACCGGCGCGGCCGGAGCCGCGGGTGCCGTCGGCACCGGCGCGCCCTGCCCCGGGGTCTGTCCGGGAATCTGCCCCGGCACCGACTGGGTGCTCACCGGATGATCGGCCATCACCCCGCGCGTGTCCGACTTGCGCGAGGAAAAATACGTGAGCCCGAGGCTCGTCAGAAAAAACACGAGCGCGAGGATCGCCGTGGCACGGCTGAGGAAGTTCGCCGAGCCCGCCGAGCCGAACACGCTGCCCGCCGAGCCGCTGCCGAACGCCGCGCCGACATCCGCGCCTTTTCCGTGCTGGAGCAGCACGAGGCCGCAGATTCCCAGCGCGGCCAGCACGTGCAGCACCAATATCGCTATTTCCATCTTTAACCCGCCTGATTCACCGAGCCTGCGGCGCGGCAAATCGTCAACATTTCACCGGCATCGAGCGCCGCGCCCCCGATCAGGCCGCCGTCGATATCGGGCATCCCGAAAAGCTGCGCGGCATTGCCGCCTTTCACACTGCCTCCGTAGAGGACCTGCACGTTCTGCGCGACCGCCGCATCCTTGCCCGCGAGCCTCGCGCGAATGAACGCATGCACGGCCTGCGCCTGCTCCGGCGTCGCAGTCCTGCCGGTTCCGATCGCCCACACCGGTTCGTACGCGATGACCGCGTGCGCGAACGACAATGCGCCGGAGCGTTCCAGAACCGCATCGAGCTGCGCGGCGACGACCGCTTCGGTGTCGCCCGCTTCGCGCTGCCCTAGCGTCTCGCCCACGCACAGTATCGGCGTGAGCCCCGCTTCGAGCGCCGCGGCGTATTTCTGCGCCACCACTTCGTTCGTTTCGCCGAACAGCGACCGGCGCTCCGAATGCCCGACGATCGCGTAGCGGCAACCGAAATCCACCAGCATCGCGCCCGACACTTCGCCGGTATAGGCGCCCGCGTCGAACTGCGACACGTTCTGCGCACCCCAGCCGATGCCGGACCCGCTCAAAAGCTGCTGGACCTGTGCGAGATACGGGAAAGGCGCGCATATCGCACACTTGACACCGGCGACGCGCGCAAGACCTTCGACCAACGCCTGCAGCAGGACCTGGTTGGAAGCCAGGTTGCCGTTCATTTTCCAGTTCCCTGCTACGAACTTGATACGCATTCCTGGCTGGCCCGCTAAACCGTTGAATTTTACACGTTGGACACGATGAGGGTCAACGAAACCGAAGGGCCGTGTGAAGGAAAGGTCGGACGGCAACGAAAGTGCCCGGCGCAGACCGTGCGAGCGCCTCGGGATTGCTTCGTCGCGGCGCTCCTCGCAATGACAACCAGAGAGTCATCGCGAGGAGCCGCGGCAGCGCGACGCGGCGATCTCGTCGCGCACGGCCGCTTGTGAACAGCTCGAGATGCCGCGGCAGTCGGCTTCAGCACGCTTTCCGAACCGCGTCCGCGATCGACTCGGCGGACTGTCTCACTTTGGTCTCGGCGTCGCCTTCCACCATCACGCGGATCAGGGGCTCGGTGCCGGACGCGCGCAACAGCACGCGGCCGGTGCCGGCCAGGTCGCGCTCGGCGTCGGCGACCGCCTGCTGGACGCCGCGATGCGCAGCGAAGTCGAAGCGCTCCTTCACCTTGATGTTGATGAGGATCTGCGGATACATCGTGAGGTCAGCGGTCGCGCGCTCGAGCGTGGTGCCCGCCTCGGCGAGCGCATCGAGCACGAGCAGCGCGGAGACGATGCCGTCGCCGGTGGTGTGCTTGTCGAGGAAGACGATGTGGCCGGAATTCTCTCCGCCGAGCTGCCAGCCCCTCTCGTTCAGCAGCTCGAGGACATAGCGGTCGCCGACGTTCGCCCGTGCGAAAGGCACGTCGAGCTTCTGCAGCGCGTGCTCGAGCCCGAGGTTGGTCATCTGCGTTCCCACGACGCCGCCGCGCAGGATGCCGCGCTCGCGCCGGTGCTTGGCGATGATGTACAGCAGCTGGTCGCCGTCGTAGATATTGCCGGCGCCGTCGGCCATCACGATGCGGTCGGCGTCCCCGTCGAGCGCGATCCCCAGGTGCGCGCCCGCGCGCCTGACTTCGGCCTGCAGCGTCTTCGGATGTGTGGCGCCCACGCCGTCGTTGATGTTGAACCCGTCGGGGCTCGCGCCGATCGAGATCACGTCGGCGCCGAGCTCGTGAAACACGCACGGCGCGATCTGGTACGCGGCGCCATGCGCGCTGTCGACCACGATGCGCATGCCTTTCAAGTCGAGCCGCGTCGGGAAAGTGCTCTTGCAGAATTCAATGTAGCGTCCCGCGGCGTCTTCCATGCGCCGCGCCTTGCCGAGCTTCGACGACTGCTCGCACACGAGGGGCTCGTCGAGCGCGCGCTCGATCTCCATCTCGGTCTCGTCGGGCAGCTTCGCGCCGTCGCTCGAGAAGAACTTGATGCCGTTATCTTCATACGCGTTGTGCGAGGCGCTGATGACGATGCCGGCGGACAGGCGCAGCGCGCGAGTGAGATACGCGACCGCCGGGGTCGGCATCGGGCCGACCAGCACGACGTCCACGCCGGCGGCCGACAATCCCGCCTGCAGCGAGGACTCGAGCATGTACCCCGAGACTCGGGTGTCCTTGCCGATGAGCACCGTCGGGTGTTCCGACGACACGTGGCGCGCGGCGAGGACCTTGCCTGCCGCATAGCCGAGCTTCATCACGAAGTCCGGCGTGATCGGCGCCTTGCCGACCGTCCCGCGGACCCCGTCGGTGCCGAAATATTTGCGTTTCATCTGTTCTCTTCCAGCCGTGTCCTTCAGGAGATCGGCATTCTACCGCTGAGCGTCCACCATACCGCGAGCGCGTCGCGCGTCGCCGTGACATCGTGCACGCGCAGGATGCGCGCCCCCTGCTCGGCGGCGAAAAGCGCAGCGGCGACGCTCGCGTACACGCGCGCCTGCGGCTCGCGCCCGGTGATCCTTCCCAGCATCGCCTTGCGCGACAGTCCCGCCAGCACGGGCACGCCGAGCGCGGCGATCGACGGCAAGTGCTTCAGGAGCGCGAGGTTGTGCTCGTAAGTCTTGCCGAAACCAAAGCCCGGGTCGATCGCAATCGATTCGCGAGCCACACCCGCCGCGACCGCAGCCCCGATACGTGCGGCGAGATAAGCGCGCACTTCGGCGACCACGTCGGCGTATTGCGGATTCTGCTGCATCGTCTGCGGCTCGCCCTGCTTGTGCATGAGGCAAACGCCGGCCCCCGTCTCTTTGATGAGCTCGAGCACGCCGGGCGCTTCGGCGCCGCCGATGTCGTTGACGAGGCTCGCGCCTGCGGCGATCGCCTCACGCATGAGCTCGGGCTTGCGCGTGTCGACCGAGATCGGGACCCCGCACCCTGCGAGCGCCTCGACCACCGGCAGCACGCGGCGGCGCTCCTCGATGAGCGAAACCGCCGCGGCGCCCGGCCGAGTCGATTCGCCGCCGATGTCGAGGATGTCCGCGCCTTCCTCGATCAGCGACCGCGCATGCGCGATCGCCGATTCACGCGAAAGATGGCGGCCGCCGTCGGAGAACGAGTCGGGGGTGACGTTGACGACACCCATCACGAGGGGCCGTTCCAAGGACAGCGCAAACGTGCCGCATCTTAGGAACATGCGTGAACGGGTGAACGGGTGAACGAGTGAACGGGTAAAAACGGCATCGGTGGACTTTGCTGCTGCACAAAAATGAAAAGCCCTCTTTTCGTTTCCAAAGAGAGGGCTTCAGTCTACCGGGTTCTACTCGTTCACCCGTTCACGCGTTCACCTGTTCACCTGTTCACGCCCTTAAGCCTCAGGCGCCGCCGTCGTGCTCGGCGTCGGCGTCGGTGTGCTGTCGCGCGGCGGCTGCTGAGCCGGCGTCGCCGCAGGCTTCGGCGGCCGGGGCGAACGGCCTTCCATGATGTCGTTGATCTGCTCGGCGTCGAGGGTTTCCCATTCGAGCAGCGCGTTAGCCATGACTTCGACTTTCTCGCGGTTCTCTTCGATCAGCTTGCGCGCGATGCCGTACTGCTGATCGATCAGGCGCCGGATCTCGGCGTCGACCTGCTGCAGCGTCGATTCCGAAACGTTTTTGTGCGTGGTGACCGAGCGGCCGAGGAACACTTCACCTTCGTTCTCGCCGTAGACCATCGGGCCGAGAGAATCGCTCATGCCCCAGCGCATGACCATGTTGCGCGCCATTTCGGTCGCACGCTCGAAGTCGTTCGAAGCGCCGGTGGTCATCTGGTTCATGAAGATCTCTTCGGCGATGCGGCCGCCGAACAGGACCGAGATGTTCTGCAGGATCTGCTCGCGGTCCATGCTGTAGCGGTCTTCGACCGGCAGCTGCATCGTCACGCCGAGCGCACGTCCGCGCGGGATGATCGTCACTTTGTGTACCGGATCGGTGCGGGTCAGCAGCCGTGCGACGACCGTGTGACCGGCCTCGTGGTAGGCGGTGTTCTTGCGCTCGTGCTCCGGCATGACGATCGAGCGGCGCTCGGCGCCCATGATGATCTTGTCTTTTGCACGCTCGAAATCGTCCATGTCGACCAGGCGCTTGTTGCCGCGGGCGGCGAAAAGCGACGCTTCGTTGACGAGGTTGGCGAGATCGGCGCCCGAGAAACCGGGGGTGCCGCGCGCGAGGATGTCGGGGCGCACGTCGGGACCGACCGGCACTTTGCGCATGTGCACTTGCAGGATCTGCTCGCGGCCGCGGATGTCCGGCAGCGGCACCACGACCTGCCTGTCGAAACGGCCGGGACGCAAGAGCGCCGGGTCGAGTACGTCGGGACGGTTGGTCGCCGCGATCACGATCACGCCCGAATTGGCTTCGAAACCGTCCATCTCGACCAGCAGCTGGTTGAGGGTCTGCTCGCGCTCGTCGTTGCCGCCGCCGAGGCCCGCGCCGCGCTGGCGGCCGACCGCGTCGATCTCGTCGATGAAGACGATGCACGGCGAATGCTTCTTCGCCTGCTCGAACATGTCGCGCACCCGTGCCGCGCCCACGCCGACGAACATCTCGACGAAATCCGAGCCGGAGATCGAGAAGAAAGGCACTTTCGCTTCACCGGCGATCGCGCGGGCGAGCAAGGTCTTACCCGTGCCGGGATTGCCGACCATCAGCACGCCGCGCGGAATGCGCCCGCCGAGCTTCTGGAACTTGGAAGGATCGCGCAGGAATTCGACCAGCTCGGCGACTTCTTCCTTGGCTTCCTCGCAGCCGGCGACGTCGCCGAAAGTCACGGTATTGTTGGATTCGTCGAGCATCCGCGCCCGGCTCTTGCCGAACGAGAACGCGCCGCCGCGCCCGCCGCCCTGCATCTGGCGCATGAAGAATATCCACACGCCGATGAGCAGCAGCATCGGGAACCACGACACGAATATGTTCATCAGGAGCGACGGCTCCTCTTCGGGCTTCGCTTCGATGATCACGCCGTTCTTGAGCAGGTCCGAGACGAGCCACGGGTCCGACGGCGAGTAGGTGGTGAACCGCTCACCGCTCGCCTTGACGCCTTTGAGCACCCGTCCTTCGATGGTGACCTTGGCGACGCGTCCCTGTTTCACCTCTTCGATGAACTGGGAGTATTCCATCGCCTTCTGGGTGCTCTGCCGCGTGCTGAACTGGTTGAATACGGTCATGAGGACCAGTGCGATCACCAGCCAGATCGCGACGTTCTTGATAAGATTGTTCAAGCAGGCTCCTTGACGCCCGGTAGGCGCTACCTCGTTCAATTCTAAACCAATGCCGGCAGCCAATCCGCGCCGCCGGGCCGTGCACCTTCGTTTGGGACGTTATTTCAACCCTTTTCCAAGCAGAAAAACCTCGCTTGACCGGCTGCGGGATGCGTCCGGCTTGCGTGTGTGGACCTGCTGGAAAGAGCGCCGAAGGGTAGTGACCAGACCATCGTAACCGGCGCCGTGAAAGGATTTGACCAGGAAGTTTCCCTGCGGTTTCAAGTGTTTCAGGGCAAATTCAAGCGCGAGCTCCGCAAGGCCTATCGCGCGCGCCTGATCGGCGCTCGCGATACCGCTGATATTGGGCGCCATATCGGAGA
>JAQGNC010000238.1 GCA_028292065.1 Betaproteobacteria bacterium | reverse complement strand
CCGATCTGAGCCTGCCGAACGCGGCGTATCCAATGAAAGGTGTGGGGCCGTTCACTCACACGCATCCCGAGGATCGCCCCCGGGCGATCTTCGGCGGCACGAACACCCTGCACTTCGCGCCGGGCACGATGCCTTACGTGCTGCTGCCGGTGATCCCGCAGGGCGCTTCGTGACGCAACGATGACGCGGCCGTTCATCCGCCCGCGGATGAACGGCCCACCAACAAGCTGCAGCGCTCATACAACCAGCGGAGGGGGACCATGTCGAAGACGCTCGCCACCTTTTTTCACCGCCACGCACGTGCATCGACCATCGCCGCAGGCGCGGCCGTGGTCATGGGCTGCGCGGGCTACGCGTGGTCGCAGGTGGGATTCCCGCCGCCCCCGCCGCGGGTCAGCCCCGCGGCGGGGGTGATCGACATGCACGTGCACCCCGACCCGGATGTGTTCGGGCGTTCGCTGACCGACGTCGAGCTCGCGCTGATCGCCAAGCGCAAAGGCATGCGCGGCATCGTGCTCAAGAACCACGTCGTCACCACCGCCGATCGCGCGCAGCTCGCGATGAACCAGGTGCCCGGCATCGACATCTGGGGCGGCATCGTGCTCAACAGCTCGGTCGGCGGGATCAATCCGGCGGCGGTGGAATGGATGCATCGCATGTCGGGCGGCCGCGGCAAGATCGTGTGGCTGCCGACGTTCGATTCGGACAAGCACGTGAAGACGCTCGTCGACAAGACCAAGTCGGGCATCGTCGTCGCGCCCGGCGGCAAGGTCACGCCCGAGATGGACGAGATCCTCAAGATCATCGCGCGCGAGAACCTGGTGCTCGCGACCGGTCACGTACACGCCGAGGAAGTGGTCGCCGTCACGCGCCGCGCGCGCGAGCTCGGCGTGAAGAACATCCTGGTCACCCACGGCCTGACCAACATCCCCGGCCTCTCGCCTGCCCAGGCGAAGCAGGTCGCGCAGATGGGCGCCTACATCGAGATCTGCTACTTCCAGTTCCTGACCGGCCCGACCGCGCAGTATCAGTGGATGACTCACTGGGACCGCGTCGATGCGAAAGCGGTGGCGCAGGCGGTCAAGGAAATCGGCGCCGACCACCTCGTGCTGTCCACCGACCTCGGGCAGCAGGGCATGATGACCCCGCCCGACGGCATCGAGAACCAAGTCGCCGCAGTACGTGCGGCCGGCGTCTCGCAGGCGGATATCGACAAGATGATGAAGCGCAACCCCGCGCGCCTCCTCGGGCTCGCCGAGTAAATCGGGGGCAGATCCCGACTATCGCAATCCGGCAATCGGGGACGGTCCCCGAGTTCCCTGCAGTCAGGGCGTGACCACGCTCTCGATGGGCACCCCGAAAGTCGCGCCGGTGCGTGCCTGCTCCGGCGCGGGCGCAGGCGCAGGTGGCGGGACGGCCGGGCCCGAGCTCAGCGCGGCAGGCGGTCTTTGCGGGCTCGCCGGCGGCCCGGGTATGGCGAGCGCGCCGGGAAGTGAAGAGACCACCGCGATCGTCTGCTTCTGGCGCAGCGGCAGGTAGGTCAACGCGACTTCGGCCTCGCCCACCGACTCGACACGGTATACGCCGTCGATCGTGTCGCCCTGCTTCACGGTCATGACCGTATCGCCTTTCGCGAGAAAGACGAAAAGCTGTCCGTCCTGGAGCATTCTGCCGACGAACCTGAACGGCATCGGCGGTGCGACCGGCGCGGGCGGCACGACGCGCGGCGGCGCAACGACTTTCGGCGGCGGCGGCTGCCATGAACGGCTGGAGAACAGCGGGGACCCGGGCTCGTTCAGGCCGCTGCGCTCGGGCAGCTTGTAGGTCTGCTGTTCAGGCTGCGGCTCGGGTGTGCCCTTGGGCTGCGGTGCGGCCTTCGGCTCGGTCGTGGCTTTAGACGCCGTTGCCGTTGCCGTTGCGGCCGCCGCACCGGGCGCCGCACGCGCTGCCGGCTTGTCTTCGCGCGCGTCGATCAGCACCACCGCGACAACGGCGACGAGCGTCGCCGAGAGTGCTGCCGCTTTACGAGAGATGCGCATGGCGTCGTCGTCAGGCGGTAGGCTCGCACCGTCCTGGAAGGTGGGCGACTATTCTATATCTGCGTGCGCGTGGGCGGGACAGGCGGGCTCGCACTGCCGGCCCGCCGCTGCTCGTATGCCGCCGGCGCCGGCGTGGCTATCTTTTCGGCCGGGGCCACAGCTTCGGGTTCCGGGCTGTGTGGAGCATTCGGAGCACGACGATTCGGCCAGGCTCGAGCAGATAGAAAATTGCGAAAGGAAATCTCGGAACCATCGCGCGCCGTACGTCGCCGTGCACTGCGGCGAACAGGTGTGCGTAGGGTTCGATGCTCTGGACCGACGTAAGGACAGCCGAAAGAAACGCCTCTCCCAATCCGGCCTGCTGCGCCTCGTACCAGTCATAACCCGCGGCAAGGTCGTGTCGAAAGCGCCGCCGGAAAACGACGGGCAAAGTCACCTGAGACCGCGAACCTCGGCGACCGCTTCATCGAAGGTCATGACGTCGTCCGGATCCTGCTGGTGTTCCGCAAGTGCTTCGTCGATCGCTGTGCGATGCGCATCACCCAGAGGAACGTCCGCGGGAATCCCGCTCAGGCTTTCCCAAAGCAGTTCCACCAGCCGCAGCTTCTCTTCAGCGGGCAAATCGAGTATCGCGGCTACGTCGGCATCGCTCATGTGACGAGCCTACCACCGTTGCCGATCGGACGCTAAGGTGTCGTTCCACTGCGAGCCGTTCACATCAGCTTGACGTGCGTCCTTACAACGGGGGCATTACCCGACAGGCGCGGCCAGCGCACCGAACGCCTGCTCGAGCGCCGCCTCCGCGCGCGCGAGGTGGTCTTCACACGCCTTCAGCCACTCGCGCTCGTGAGCGGCGTTGCCACGCTCGTTCGACAGCATGCGCTCGACTTCCGCGAGCTGCGGCCCCCCGATGCCCTTGCGGCCGAACACCATGTACTCGGCGCTGATCACTTCGGCGAAGACAGCTTCGGTGAGCGGGAACGGCTGGGTCGTCTGCGCTTCGTAAAGCCGCGCGGCTTCGGCATACGGGATGTCGTGCAGCCTGATGCCGCGGCTGCGGCCGTAATCGGTCAGCCTGGAGGCGAAATGGTGGCCTACGCGAAACGGCACGTCGGCTCTCTGCAGCAACGCGTCGGCGATCTCGGTCGTGGTCGAGTAATCCGCATGCACTTCGGCAAGCGCGCGCGCCTTGTCGACCACGATGCCGTCGACGACCTGCTGCAACAGCTTGAACACCTGCAGCGCCCGCGCGAAGGGCACCGGATCGTAGGCGCGGTAATCGAACATGCCGGTGCGGTTGTTGTGCGCGATCAGCGATACGGTCTGCATCTCGCCGAGCAGGATGCTCGCCTGCGCGCGCAGTTGCTCGAGCGCCGCGGGGTTGCGCTTCTGCGGCATGATGCTGCTGACGCCGGTGAGCTCGCCTGCCGCGAGCATGAACCACGGTACGGGCTCGGCGTATTGCGCGTGGATGTCCTGCGCGAACTGGCCGATCTGGATCCCGGCGATCGACAGCGCGCCCGCCACTTCGAGCGCACTGTCGACGGGGCCGAGGTGGTTCGCGTCGTACGCGTTCTCGACCAGCCCTTCGAAACCGAGCAGCACCGCGAGGCGCTCGCGATCGAGCGGAAAGCTCGACGTCGCCAGCGCGGCGGCGCCCAGCGGACTGCGGTTCACGCGTGCATACACCTCGCGCATGCGCTCGACCTGGCGCCCCAGCGCGGCGGCGAGCGCGAGCAGGTAATGCGCGAAGGTCGTCGGCTGCGCCTGCACGCCGTGCGTATACGCCGGGATGATCGTTTCGGTGTGACGGCTCGCAAGACCCAGCAGCTTGTCGCGGGCGGTCACCAACGCTTCGATCTCGTGGAGCAGGCCGTCGCGCAGGTTCATGCGCGCGATGGTCGACGAGAGATCCTGGCGGCTCCTGCCGGTGTGCAGGCGCGAGGCGTCGGGTCCCGCGACCGCGACGAGCCTCGGCTCGTAGTCGAGATAGTCGGCGGAGCGCCCCTCGGCACCGCGCGGCTGCGCCAGCACCTGCGCGATCCCTTTCGCGATTGCGGATCCGAGCGCGCGCGGGACGATGCCGGTCTCGGTGAGCATGACGATCGACGCCTTGTTGATCCGGTCGAGAAACTCGACCGATCGGCCGCCCCCGCGAAAGGCTTCGTTGATGTCCCGGGCGCCGGGGTGGGCGGGTATATCGGTCATGGCGCGGGTCGATGTGCGGGTTGAAGAACGACGGCCGGTGCCGCGCTGCGGCATGACAATGCCGGCCGCGGGCACGGCGCCTGCTGTTGGCAGACGCCGCCAGACGGCCGCCGGCCGCTGGATCGCGTCCGCCTTTTCGAGGAGACTCTCATGATCCGATTCGCAACTGTACTGTTCCTTTTCATGTCGTTCGCCGCCGGTGCTGCCGAGCGGGCGGCCGCGCCCGGCACGGTCCCGCTGCCCCCGCCGGGGGAGTATGCCGGCAAGCTCCAGGAAGAAGGCGGCTCCGGCACCGCCGACGTCAAGCTGAGCATTCGCGATGTCACCAAAGACGGCCGCGTGACGGCCCACGTGCAGGCGTCACCCGCACGGATCGCATGCGGCAAACCGCTGCCTGCGAGCGGCATCATGCTCAACGACGGCAGCATGAAGCTCGAGGTCGATGCCGGCGCGCCTGACGGCTGCGAACGCGTTTACAACGTGAAAGCGGCGGGCGGCACGGTGTCGGGGACCTACATCGAAGTCGTCAAAGGCATGAAGCCCAAAGCGGCTACGAAGTAACGATCGCCACGCAGCGCGCGCCGCGTAACACCGACGACGCCGGCCGCATCACCGCACGCGCAGCCGCCTTGGACAACAGGCGCGCTGCGCGTTTTATTTGACGGTCGCGACACCCACTTTGCAGACGACTTCGTCCTGCGCGCCGCTTCCGCCCGAGCACCCGATCGCACCGATGAGCCTGCCGCCTTCGATGAGCGGGATGCCGCCCCTGGACGCGATCACGCCGTCGAGCGTGATGATCGAGTTCAGGTTGTTGAGGTTGATGCCGTTCTCGAACACCTTGGTCTCGCGGCGGAAGTTCGCCGCCGCGCGCGCCTTGTGCTCCGAGATCGCGATCGACGCGAGCTGCGCGCCGTCCATGCGCTGGAACGCGACGAGATTGCCGCCCGAATCGACGACCGCGACATTCATCTTCCAGCCGCGCTTCTTCGATTCTGCAACCGCCGCCGCGATCGCAGCCTCCGCACGATCGAGCGTGATCGGCGTGCCGTAAGGAATATCGAAAGCCATCTTGTCGGCGACGACGTCGGCCGGATTCGGGGCCGGCGCCTGTTGCGCGAAGCTCGCGGCACTCGACAGTGCGGTGCCGAGCAGGGCCAGGGTCGTAAACAATTTGGGCGACATACGGGTTCTCCTTTGGTGTGGTTGCGCAGGCGGAAGGCGATACGCAGGGACGAGTCTGTCGAGCGCTCGGTCTGTTTATGGGGCGTCGCGCCGTAGCGATGCGCCCGTTCTGTTTCTGTCCTCAGTGTGGCGTACCCGGCGGCAGATAGCCATGAGCCCTACACCGCCTCCTAGAACTTCATTCCCGGCCGCTTCACGAGCTCGCGCCATTTCGCATACTCGGTGCGTACCTCCGCGGCGAAGTTCTGCGGTGTGTCGACCACGACTTCGGCGCCTTCGAGCGTGATACGCCGGACGACCTCCGGCGCCTGGAACGCGCGTTTGGCTTCGGCGTGCAGCTTGGCCACGCGCTCGATCGGCAGCCTCGCCGGTGCGAACATGCCGAACCAGCCGCGAACGTCGTATCCGGGCACTCCGCTCTCCGCCACCGTCGGCAGCTCCGGCAGGAGCTTGCTACGCGTGCCGCTGGTGACCGCAATCGCTTTCAGCCTGCCGGCTTTGACCAGCGGCAGCGCCGAGATCGGGAAGCCGAGCATCCAGTTGACGTCGCCGGAGACGACCGCGGGATACGCATCGGCGACCCCTTTGTACGGCACGTGCAGCATCCGGGTCCCTGACATCGCGACGAGCAGCTCGGCGCCCATCTGCACGATGCTGCCCTGCCCTGCGGACGCGAAGCTCACCGCGCCGGGTTTGGACTTCGCGAGCGCGACGAGGTCCTTGATGCTTGCCACCGGCAGCGCAGGCGTCGTCACGATCAGGTAAGGCGCGGCGGTGAGTGCGGTGATCGCCGTGAGGTCGCGCACCGGGTCGTAGCTTTGCGGCCTGACCGCCGCGTTGGTCACCATGCTGCTGCTCGACACGAGCAGGGTGTAACCGTCGGGCGCGGCTTTGGCGACGGTCTCCACGCCGATGCTGCCGCCTGCGCCGGTGCGATTGTCGACGACGAAAGGCTGACCCCACACGGCGCTGTAATGCTGCGCGGCGATCCGCGCGACGTTGTCGACGCCGCCGCCTGCGGTGACGTTGACGATGATGCGAACCGGACGCTGCGGCCAGGTCTGCGCAGCCGATGGTGCGCATGCGCAGAGCAATGCGAGCGACAGCGCGAAATGTGCTCTGCGTTGCCGGTGCTTGTGAAAAATGATTCCTCCTCTCGCGTTCGTCACGTTTTTATTCTTTCATCGGACTTCAGGCGCAGTGTAGCCTGAACCGTGTCGGTTGCTCTCGCGGCCGATTACGGTTTACCGTCGGCAAGGACACTCGAAGAGATGCCATGCGACTCCTCATCACCGGCGGCGGCGGTTTCCTCGGACAGCACGTTGCTCGCGCCCTGCTCGTGCGAGGCGGCTTCAGCCGCGAGCCGGGCGCGCCTGCCGAGCTGACCGAGCTCGTCCTTTTCGATCAGGCGTTCGCGCCGGAAGCCGTGCAGGATGCGCGAGTGAAGTACGTGCACGGGGACATCCGCGATCGCGCGCTGCTCGCAAGCGTTTGCGCGCCCGGCGTCGACGCGGTGTTCCATCTCGCGTCGGTGGTGAGCGCGGGCGCAGAAGCCGATTTCGATCTCGGCATGGGCGTGAACCTCGACGGCATGCGGGCGCTGCTCGACGCGTGTCGCGCGACCGGCGTGGCGCCGCGAGTCGTGTTCACGAGCTCGGTGGCGGCTTTCGGCGGCGACCTGCCGGAGGTGGTGAGCGACACCACCGCCGCGACACCTCAGTCTTCGTACGGCACGCAGAAAGTGATCGGCGAGCTCCTGATCAACGATTACACGCGCAAGGGCTACATCGACGGGCGCACGCTGCGGCTGCCGACGATCGTGATCCGGCCGGGCAAACCGAATCGCGCGGCGTCCGGTTTCATGAGCAGCATCTTGCGCGAGCCGATCAGCGGAGAGCGCGCGGTGTGTCCGGTGCCGGCGCAGGCGAGGATGTGGATCGCTTCACCGCAGCGCGCGGTCCAGGCGCTCGTGCACGCGTTTCGCTTGCCTGCGCACGCATGGGGGTGGAACCGCACGCTCAACGCACCCGGCATCACGGTGAGCGTCGCGCAAGCGCTGGACGCGCTCGCGCGCATCGCGGGTGCGGAAGCGGTAAAACGCGTGAGATTCGAGCCCGATGCGGTGATCGAAAGAATCGTTCTCGGCTGGCCGGCGCGCTTCGTCACGGATCGCGCCGACGCGCTCGGGTTCGCTCGCGACGCGGACATCGACGAGATCATCCGGTCGCACATCGGGCTCCCGTAGCGCAGCGCCTGTCCTGAGCCCGTCGAAGGGCGCCCTCGCCTGCAGCGGGTTTGTGCCCACGCCTGCAGGCGGGCGCCTGCGCTACACCTTGAAGTGTTTACTGAGTGCGATGCCCTGGCGCTGGTACGACGACGACAGCCCCGAGCCGTAAAGCCGGTGGGGCTGCGAAGTCAGGCGCTCGTACATCAGCCTTCCCACCACCTGCCCGTGCTCGATCACGAAAGGCACTTCGTACGAGCGCACTTCGAGCACCGCGCGCGAGCCTTCGCCGCCGGCGTCGGGGTGGCCGAAACCGGGATCGAAGAAGCCTGCGTAGTGCACCCGGAACTCTCCGACCAAGGTGTCATACGCGATCATTTCGGCGGCGTGGGTCGGCGGGACCTTCACCGCGTCTTTCGACGCGAGGATGTAGAACTCCGCGGGGTCGAGGATGAGCCCGCCGGTGCGCGGCGCGTGTACCGGGTCCCAGAAATCCGCCACCTCGTAATGCCGTGGCTTGTCGATGTCGATCAGCCCCGAGTGGCTTTTCGCCTTGTAGCCGATGAGACCGCCGGACGCGTCACCCCTGACGTCCACGGTCACCGGGACGCCGTTGCGGATGTCGTCCTGGCTGATCTCGGAGCCCACCACGTTGTGCTCGAGTTGCAGGCGGCGCATGTCCTCGTCGGTGCTCGGCGGGTTGCCGCGGCGGATGCGGATCTGGGAGAGGCGCGAGCCTTTGCGAACGAGCACACTGAAGGTCCGCGGCGACACTTCCGCGTAAAGCGGCCCGTTGTAGCCTTCGCGCACGCGGTCGAACTCGGTGCCGTGGTCGGTGATGAGGCGCGTGAAGATGTCGAGCCGCCCGGTCGAGCTCTTCGGATTGCCCATCGCCGACGTGCGATGCTTGAGCCTCAGGCCTTCGAGCAGCGGCACGATGTACACGCAGCCGCGCTCGAGCACCCCGCCGCCGGTGATGTCCATCTCGTGCATCGCGAGATCTTTCAGCCGCTGCGCGACCGTCGCGTCCTTGCCCGGCAGGAAGCTCGCGCGCACCCGGTAAGCGATCGGACCGAGACGCAGGTCGAGACTCGCCGGCTGGAACTGGCTGTCCTCGATCGGTTCGAGCGCCTCGATTTCCTTCGAACCCCTGACCAGGCGCTCGAGCTCGTGCGACGGCAGGATGCCAGTCGAATGCGTCAGCGCATCCCTGGCAAGCTCATCGCCCGTGCGGCGCGGCGCCTCGACCTCGCCGGTTTCTGAAGCCTGATCCACCAGATCGGAGGATCCATTGAAGACCGAGTTCATGGTATTTGACATGGCACTCCAGACTGCATGTCCAGCCGAGCAGGGCCGGCCCGCGGTCTCTGCGTTACGAGTAAATCGGAAAGCGTCTCGAAATTGCCGGAGACGTTCAGGAGCATCTTGAGCACGGGGAAAGATTCGAACGCAGAAGGTGGCGAACCGATTGTAGCTTGTGCCCCGGCAAGAGGGCACTACCGCGGCTCGGAATGACGACCGCTATTTCGTCGCCTTGGCACGACGCGGCTTCGGCCGCCGTTCGACGGCGCTCCGCCCCGCTTCCACCTTCAGCCATTCGATGAACAGCTCCACCTGTGCGGTCGCGACACTCGCGGGCCGCCTGAGGAGCCAGTAAGCGCGATCGGTCAGCGCGATCGAAGCCGTGTCTGCGAGCGGCGCCACGAGCCCGTCGTCCATAGCCGCGTCGATTACCGGAAAGCGTCCGAGTGCGACACCCTGCGCGGCGCGCGCGGCGCGTAGGGCCTGGTCGTAGTGGCTGAAGTGCGCGGCGCCTTTCCCGCGCACGCCCTCGTGCTTCGCCTGCGCGAGGAATTGGTCCCACGACAGCCATTGCGCGCGTCCTTCGAGGTCGTTGAAGTGGATGAGGACGTGGCGGTCGAGGTCCTCGACACGTTTCAGCGGCGCGCGCTCGAGGAGCTTCGGGCTGCACACGGGCGTCAGCGTTTCGCCGAAGAGCCTGACCGCGTTCGGGCCTGCGTCGGCCTGCGC
>JAQGNC010000220.1 GCA_028292065.1 Betaproteobacteria bacterium | reverse complement strand
ATTACGAAAGGGCGATCGCGCTCGGTCCAGAACGCAGCAACTATCGATTCCACGCCGCCGCGGCGTTGTTTGCCCTGGACGATCCGAAGGCTGCGCAGGCGCGATGCGCCGAGGCGCTCGAGCGCGACCCCCGCGACCTCCCGACGCTTTCGCTCCTGGCGAGGGTCATGTTGCCCGGGCCGTCGTACACAGAGCTGCTCAGCATGCTGCACCGGACCCTGTCGCCGCGGACGTATCTCGAGATCGGTGTGGAGCACGGCGTCTCGCTCAAGCTCGCGCAGCCTTCGACGCGTGTCGTCGGAATCGATCCGTCCCCGCAGCTGCGACACGTGCCGGGCGCCAACACGACCGTCCACGCCATGACGAGCGACGATTACTTCTCGACGCGGGACGTGCGCGCGGACTTCGGCGGCCTTCCGATCGACATCGCGTTCATAGACGGGGCGCACCTCTTCGAGCAGGCGCTGCGGGACTTCATCAACGTCGAGCGCCATGCGGGGCCACAATCCGCGGTCCTGCTGCATGACACCTATCCGCTAACGCGGCTCACCGCGGAGCGGGAGCGACGCTCGGCTTTCTGGAGCGGCGACGTGTGGCGCCTCGTGCTGGTATTGAAGAAATACCGGTCCGATCTCACGTTCCGGAACGTTGCGGCATCTCCGACCGGCCTCGGGATCGTGCGTGGGCTCGATCCGGACTCGCGCGTCCTCGAAAACAACTTCGACGCGATCGTCGACGAGCTCCTGGCGGTCGATTACAGCATGGTCGACACCGACAAAGCCGGGACGTTGGGGCTGACGCCGAATGATCCCGAGGCTCTGCTGCGGCTCGTCGGCAGGTTCCCGCCAGCAGGCGGCGGTTACTGAAGAAGGGCCCGTCGGCGGGCTGTAACGATCTTCGCGGTCATTGTTCTTCCGCGTCGTCGCCGCCGCGCACCACGCGCAAGGCGATACCGAGGCTGAAACCGCGCGACTGGAGAAAACGCACGTGCCGCGCGCGGTCGGCGCTGGTTTCGGGAGTCGTTTTGAACTTCCTCGACCAGACGCCCCGCGCCGCGTCGAGTTCGGTCTCTTTGAGGGTTTCGAGCGCCGGAGCGATGAGGTCGTGGGCGACCCCTTTTTCGAGCAGCGACTGGCGGATGCGCGCCGTACCGAATCGCGCGCGTTTCATGCGAACGAGTTGGTCGACCGCGCGGGATTCCGAAAGCCACCCGCGATCGGTGAGCTCGTCGAGGAGACTTTGCAGCTCGGCAGGGTCTTCGACGTGAACGCTCAGCTTGCGCTCGAGCTCGAGGCGGGTGTGCTCGCGCCGGGCGAGCAGCCGCAGCGCGCGCGCCACCGGAGTCGGCTCGTCCTTGCGTTTCGAGCCGACTCCCGCCGCCGGCTCGTGCCGATCCGAGCCTTTTGCGTGCGTGGCGGCAGGCGGCGCCTGCTTACGTTTCGAGCCGAATGCCACGGTCGGCTCGTCCCTGTGTCTGGAGCCGACCGCGCACCGCGCCAACCGGCTCGGGGTTACGCTTCTTCTTCGACGACGGGGGCTTTGGGTTTCGCTTTCGCGGTTGCACCCTGGATACCCAGCTCTGCGCGAACCTTGGCCTCGATCTCCTGCGCGACCTCCGGATGCTCGCGCAAGTACTCGCGCACGTTGTCCTTGCCCTGGCCGATGCGCTCCTTGCCGTAGCTGTACCACGCGCCCGACTTCTCCACGATGCGGTGGAGCACGCCGAGCTCGATGATCTCGCCTTCGCGCGAAATGCCTTCGCCGTAAAGGATGTCGAATTCGGCGTTGCGGAAAGGCGGCGCGACCTTGTTCTTGACCACTTTGGCGCGGGTTTCCGAGCCGATGACTTCCTCGCCTTTCTTGATCGAGCCGATACGGCGGATGTCGATGCGCACCGACGCGTAGAACTTGAGCGCGTTGCCGCCGGTCGTCGTCTCGGGGTTGCAGAACATGTCGCCGATCTTCATCCGGATCTGGTTGATGAAGATGACCAGCGTGTTCGAGCGCTTGATGTTGGCGGTGAGCTTCCGCAGCGCCTGCGACATGAGCCTCGCCTGCAGGCCCATCTGCGGCTCGCCCATCTCGCCTTCGATCTCGGCCTTGGGCACGAGGGCCGCGACCGAGTCGACCACGACCACGTCGACCGAGCCCGAGCGCACCAGCATGTCGGCGATCTCGAGGGCCTGCTCGCCGTTGTCGGGCTGGGAGATGAGGAGCTGCTCGACGTCGACGCCGAGCTTGCCGGCGTACTGCGGGTCGAGCGCGTGCTCGGCGTCGATGAACGCGGCGGTGCCGCCGAGCTTCTGCATCTCGGCGATGACCGAGAGGGTCAGCGTGGTCTTGCCCGAGGACTCGGGACCGTAAATCTCGACCACCCGGCCGCGAGGCAGGCCGCCGATCCCGAGCGCGATGTCGAGCCCGAGCGACCCGGTCGACACCACCTCGATGTCCTTGGCGATGTCGGCTTCGCCCATGCGCATGATCGAGCCTTTGCCGAACTGCTTTTCGATCTGGGAAAGCGCTGCCGACAGCGCTTTGGTCTTGTTGTCATCCATGGTGGTATCCCCGTAATGGTCGTGCCGATTATCTCACAATTCGAGGCCGACTACTGTATATAACGTCAGTATCCGAATAACGCAGCCAGCCCGGCTTCCGATGACGTCTAGGCCTTAGGTCTTAGCAGCCGCCGGGACCGCTTCGAGCATCCCGATCAGCACTTCGAGCGCGTGCACCACCGATTGCCGGCGCACCGCTTCACGGTCTCCCGGGAAATGGCGGGTCTCGGCGCGTGCCTCCCCGTCCTTCAAACCCCACGCGAGGCACACCGTGCCGACCGGCTTTTGCGGCGTGCCGCCGCCGGGCCCCG
>JAQGNC010000219.1 GCA_028292065.1 Betaproteobacteria bacterium | reverse complement strand
AGCAGCTCTTCGTCGGGATCGGCGTCAACGCACCTGTCGGTCTCAAGACTGAATACGACCCGTAGTGGGTCGGTCGCTTCCACGCGATCGAGTCCAACCTGAAGACGATCAACGTGAATCCCAGCGTCGCGTACAAGGTCAATGAAATGATCTCCGTCGGTGCCGGTATCAACTACCAGCGCGCGGACGCGACTCTCAGCAATGCGGTGAATTTTGGCCCTGCCGGCGAAGGGATGGCCACCGTGAAAGGCGACGATAGTGCGTGGGGCTACAACGTCGGCTTGATGTTCGACCTGAGTCCGGCTACGCGTATTGGACTGGCGTATCGCTCGGCGCTGAAATACACCCTCACCGGTGATGTGACTTTCAGCAATCTGCCGCCGGGCGTCGGCGCACTGGCGCCCGACGGGCCGGTGCGGGCCGACATCAAGCTGCCGTCGAGCGCTTCGCTCAGCCTCTTCCACAAGATCGATCCGAAGTGGGACGTGCTGGCCGATGTGAGCTGGACCGACTGGAGCACGTTGAAATCGCTCGATGTCTTTCGCACCAGCGGCGCGCTGCTCTCGACCACACCGCTGAACTGGAAGGACACGTGGCGTGTCGGGGTCGGCGCGAATTATCACCACAACGACATGTGGACGTTACGTTTCGGAGTCGCCTACGACCAGTCGCCGGTGCCGGACGCGGATCGCACTCCGCGTATCCCCGACCAGGATCGCTTTTGGCTCGCGCTCGGTGCGCAGTACCGCGTGTCCAAGCAGCTCGCGGTCGATTTCGGATATGCCCATCTTTTCGTCAAGGATGCGAGCGTGGACCTGTGCCGCAGCGCCGCCCAGCCGGGATGCGGTACAGCCAGGAACAACCTCGTCGGCAACTACAACAGCAACAAGGTCGACATCATCAGTGCGCAGGTGCGCTACGCTTTCTAGCGTGTAGCGCACGTTGTGTACGTGCGCTACGCTCCCGGTGCGTCGTGCATGGCGGAAAAGGGCGGCTAAAGGCCGCCCTTTTTACGTACACGCGTCCTGCGCTCGCAGGCGTCGTGCGCGCTGCGTAGCGCACGCGCATGTTAGAATTTCTTCCTTCCCCGAGGTCCATCCATCCATGTCCCGCCGACCGTTCATAGTGCGCAGAGCCGCAGTGCTCGGCGCCGGCGTGATGGGTGCGCAGATCGCCGCGCACCTGACCAACGCCAACGTTCCCGTACTGCTGTACGAGCTCCCGGCCAAAGAGGGCGATCCCAACGGCAACGTCGTCAGGGCGATCGACAACCTGCGCAAGCTCGAGCCGAGCCCGCTCGCGGTTCCCGCGCGCGCAGCGCAGATACAGCCCGCGAATTACGAGCAGCATCTCGACCTGCTGAAGGATTGTGATCTGGTCATCGAGGCGATCTCCGAGCGTCTCGACTGGAAAGCCGACCTCTACCGCAAAGTCGCCCCGCACATCGGCGAGCACGCGATTTTCGCGAGCAACACCTCGGGGCTCTCGATCAATACGCTCGCCGAATCGTTCCCCGCGAGCCTGCGGCAACGCTTCTGCGGCGTGCACTTCTTCAACCCGCCGCGTTACATGCATCTGGTCGAGCTCATCCCGGCGGCCAGCACCGAGCCCGCGCTCCTCGACGATCTCGAAGCATTCCTCGTCACCACGCTCGGCAAAGGCGTCATCCGCGCGAAAGACACGCCGAACTTCATCGCGAACCGCGTCGGGGTGTTTTCCCTGCTCGCGACGATCCACCACGCGCAGCGCCTGAACATCGGATTCGAGACGGTCGACGCGTTGACCGGCGCGCTGATCGGCCGCCCGAAAAGCGCGACTTTCCGCACCGCCGACGTGGTTGGGCTCGACACGTTCGCGCACGTGGTCAACACGATGAAGGAGACCCTGCCGCGCGACCCGTGGTACCCGTACTACGACGTGCCGGCGTGGCTGAAGACGCTGATCGAGGACGGTGCGCTCGGCCAGAAGACGCGTCGCGGCGTCTACCAGAAAGTCGGCAAGGATATCCACGTCCTCGATACCGCGACCGGCACCTACCGGCCGTCGGACGGGAAAGCCGACGATCGCGTCGCCGAGATCCTCAAGAACAAGGACGTCGCCGCGCGCTTCGAGCAGTTGCGCGCGAGCGACGCGCCGCAGGCGCAATTCCTGTGGTCGATCTATCGCGACGCTTTTCACTATTGCGCGGTGCACCTCGCCGAGATCGCGCACAACGCGCGCGATCTCGACTTCGCGATCCGCTGGGGTTTCGGCTGGGACCGCGGGCCTTTCGAGATCTGGCAGGCGGCAGGCTGGCAGCGCATCGCCGGCTGGATCGCCGCCGACATCGCGGCAGGCAAGACGATGGCCGCAGTGCCGCTGCCGCCGTGGGTGACCGAGCCGGGGCGCACCGGCGTCCACGCGCCGCAAGGCTCGTATTCGCCCGCTTCGAATGCGTACGAGCCACGATCCTCGCTTCCGGTCTACCGCAGGCAGCCGTTTCCGCCGACGCTCGTCGGCGAGGAAGTGCGCTACGGCGAGACGATCTTCGAGACCGACGCGGTGCGCTGCTGGCACACCGGCGACGACATCGCGATCGTCAGCTTCAAATCGAAGATGCACGCGATCGGCGGCGACGTGCTCGAAGGCGTACAGCGCGCGATCGTCGAGGCCGAGCTTAACTATCTCGGCCTCGTCATCTGGCAGACCGAGCCGCCGTTCTCGGTCGGCGCGAACCTGAAGAAAACCCAGACCAGCGCAGAGAAGCGTTCGCAGCCTTCGGCTTTCGGCAAGCTCATCAAGAACGTCAAGCGCGAAGCCGAGTCGCTCGCGCTCAAGGCCGCGCGCCAGCTCGGCGTCGCCGACCAGTTGATGGCGGGCCGCCTTGCCGAAGTCGAGCAGCTCGTCGAGCAGTTCCAGGTGACGACGCAGGCGCTGAAGTTCTCCGCGATCCCCACCGTTGCCGCGGTCGACGGGCTCGCGCTCGGCGGCGGGTGCGAATTCATCATGCACGCCGACCGCGCAGTGGCGACGCTCGAAAGCTACATCGGGCTCGTCGAAGTCGGCGTCGGGCTGCTGCCCGCGGGCGGAGGCTGCAAGGAATTCGCGATGCGCGCCGCGGCCGAAGCCAAAGGCGGCGACATCGGCCCGTTCATCCAGCGCTACTTCAAGGCCGTCGCGATGGCCGAAGTCGGCAGGAGCGCGGAGCACGCGCGCGAGATCGGCTACCTGCGCCCGACCGACACGATCGTGATGAACCGCTACGAGCTGCTGCACGTGGCCAAAGCGCAGCTGCGCGCGCTCGCCGAGGCGGGTTACCGTCCGCCGCTGAAGCAGAACGCGATCCCCGTCGCCGGCCGCAACGCGATCGGCACCATCAAGGCGTTCATCGTGAACATGCTGGCGGGCGGACACATCTCGGAGCACGATTATCTGATCGGCTCCAAAGTCGCCGAAGTGATGTGCGGCGGCGACGTCGAAGGCGGCAGCCTGGTCGACGAGAACTGGTTCCTCGAGCTCGAGCGCCGGCATTTCATGGAGCTGCTCGCGACCGAGAAAACGCAGGCACGGATCGAGCACATGCTGAAGAACGGGAAGCCGCTCAGGAATTGACCCCATGACCAGACAAATCCAGGAAGCCTACATCGTCGCCGCGACGCGAACGCCGGTCGGCAAAGCGCCTCGCGGGATGTTCAAAAACGTGAGGCCCGACGACATGCTCGCGCACGTGCTCAAAGCGGCGGTGGGCCAGTGCCCGGGGCTCGAGGCGTGGGCAGTCGAGGACGTGATCGTCGGCTGCGCGATGCCCGAAGCCGAGCAGGGGATGAACGTCGCGCGCGTGGGGCTGCTGCTCGCGGGTTTCCCTGACAACGTCTCGGGAATGACGATCAACCGTTTCTGTTCTTCAGGCGTGCAGGCGGTCGCCCTCGCAGCCGATCGCATTCGGCTCGGCGAAGCCGACGTGATGATCGCCGGCGGCACCGAAAGCATGAGCATGGTGCCGATGGGTGGCAACAAGCCGAGCTTCAACCCGTCGATCTTCGAAAACGACGAGAACGTGGGAATCGCCTACGGCATGGGGATCACCGCGGAGAAAGTCGCGGCGCAATGGAAGATCACGCGCGAAGCGCAGGATCTCTACGCCGCGGACAGTCACCGCCGCGCGGTGCACGCGATCGAAACCGGTGAGTTCCGCGACGAGGTGACGCCGTACAACATCACCGAGCGTTTTCCCGACTTGCGTGACGCGCAGGTGAAAATCGTCTCACGTGAGGCCGTGAACGACGAAGGTCCGCGCCGCGACACCTCGCCCGAAGCGCTCGCGAAGTTGAGGCCCGCGTTCGCCGCGCGCGGCACGGTGACCGCGGGCAACAGCTCGCAGATGTCGGACGGGGCAGGCGCGGTCGTGCTGATGAGCGAAGCGGCGTTGAAGCGCTACAACGCGACGCCGCTGGGGCGCTTCGTCACCTATGCGGTTGCCGGCGTGCCGCCGGACATCATGGGCATCGGCCCGATCAAGGCGATCCCCAAGGCGCTCCAGCTCGCCGGACTGCGCCAGGAAGACCTCGACTGGATCGAGCTCAACGAGGCTTTCGCCGCGCAGACCCTCGCGGTGATCCAGGAGCTCGGGCTCGACCGCGACAAGGTGAGCCCACTCGGCGGCGCGATCGCGCTCGGCCACCCGCTCGGCGCGACCGGCGCGATCCGCACCGCGACCCTGATGCATGGGCTACGCCGGCATAAGAAGAAATACGGCATGGTCACGATGTGCATCGGGACCGGGATGGGCGCGGCGGGGATCTTCGAAGCTTTGTAGGCCGCGTACGCCCTGCATCACAGCTTTAACGCGAAGGACGCGAAGGACGCGAAGGAAGAACAAAAGGAAGAACAAAGGACGAACAAAGGACGAACAAAAGACGAAAAAGGAAAAACAAGAACACAAAAATACGTTAACGTTTTTTGGGTCGGTTTTCCTTCGCGTCCTTCGCGTCCTTTGCGTTAAGGCTTTGATCCAGGGCCGAGCCGATCACATATTCGGATAGTTCGGACCGCCGCCGCCTTCGGGCGTGACCCACACGATGTTCTGCGTCGGGTCCTTGATGTCGCAGGTCTTGCAGTGCACGCAGTTCTGCGCGTTGATCTGCAGCCGCGGGTTCGCGCCGTCCGCGTCGTTCACGATCTCGTATACCCCGGCCGGGCAGTAACGCTGCTCGGGCGCGTCGTATAGCGCGAGGTTCACGTTCACCGGAACGCTCGGGTCCTTGAGCGTCAAGTGCACCGGCTGGTCTTCGTTGTGGTTGGTGTTGGAGATGAAGACCGACGAGAGCCGGTCGAAGCTGAGCACGCCGTCCGGTTTCGGATAGACGATCGGCTGCACCTCTTTCTTCGGCTTCAGGGTTTCGTTGTCCGAATGCTGGTGGTGCAGGGTCCACGGCGCTTTGCCGCCGAACACCACCTGGTCGATGCCGACCATCAGGGTGCCGCTGTATAGGCCCTTGCTCATGAAAGGTTTGAAGTTGCGCGCCTTGTGCAGCTCCTCGTGCAGCCAGCTCGAGCGGAACGCTTCCGGGTATGCGCTGAGCTCGTCGCTTTCGCGCCCCGCCTGCAGCGCGTCGGCCAGCGCGTTAGCCGCGAGCATTCCCGATTTCATCGCGGCGTGGCTGCCTTTGATGCGCGACGCGTTGAGAAAACCCGCGTCGTCGCCGATCAGTGCGCCGCCCGGGAACACGAGCTTCGGCAGCGCCTGGATTCCGCCCGCGGTGATCGCCCGCGCGCCGTAGGCGATGCGCTTGCCGCCTTCGAGGAACGAGCGGATCGCCGGATGGGTCTTGTAGCGCTGGAATTCTTCGTAAGGGTTGAGATACGGATTGGTGTAGCCGAGCCCGACCACGAAGCCCGCGGCGACCAGGTTGTCTTCCATGTGATAGAAGAACGACCCGCCGTAAGTGTCGCTCTCGAGCGGCCAGCCGGCGGTATGCATCACCAGACCCTTCTGGTGGCGCTCGGGCTTGATCTCCCACAGCTCTTTGAGGCCGATGCCGTAGACCTGCGGGTCGACGCCGTCGCGCAGCTTGTAGCGCTCCTGCAGCCGTCGTCCGAGGTGGCCGCGGCAGCCTTCGGCGAAGAGGGTGTATTTGCCGTGGAGCTCCATGCCGGGCTGGTACGCGTCGGTCGGTTTGCCTTCGCGGTCGACCCCCATGTCTCCGGTGACCACGCCTTTGACCGCGCCGTTGTCGTGATAGAGCACGTCGGCCGCGGGAAAGCCGGGGAAGATTTCGACGCCGAGGCTCTCCGCCTGCTGCGCGAGCCAGCGGCACACGTTGCCGAGGCTGATCACGTAATTGCCGTGATTCTTGAAGCACGCCGGCAGCATGAACTCGGGCACTTTGAAGGACGAGTCCTTGGTGAGGAACAGGAAGCGGTCCTCGGTGACCGGGGCGTTG
>JAQGNC010000201.1 GCA_028292065.1 Betaproteobacteria bacterium | reverse complement strand
CGAGATCATGCTCAATACCAAGTACATCCAGGAGCTCATCAAGACCGGGCAGATCGACCAGATCAAGGACGCGATGGAACAGAGCCTCGCGCCGGGGTCGCAGACTTTCGAGCAGTCGCTGTTCAAGCTTTATCAGGCGGGCCGCGTCTCGCTCGAAGAAGCGATGGCGAACGCGGACTCGCCCACGAACCTGCACTGGCTGATCAACAACGCCGCCAAAGGGCCGCCGACCGCGGCCGACGGCGCGGCGCCGTCCAGCGCGCCCACGCCGCCGAATCGCGCGCCTGCGAACGCAGGCGATCTGTCGAGCATCACGCTCAACCTGGATGCCCTCGGTTAAAGCGCGGCGCAAGCAGCTTCCGAAGTCGCCGCCGCAGCCCCCGGCATCGCGCCTGCGCGGACTGCTGCGCGGCACCGAGCGCCGGCTGAAAGCGGCGCGCGTCTCCTACGGCCACGGCACCACGAACGCACGCGACGAAGCCGCCTGGCTCGTCCTGCACGCGCTGAAGCTCCCGCTGGGCGCGCTCGCGCCTGACTTCGACCCCGAGCTCACCGCAGCCGAAGTGAGACGCGCGGACGCGCTCGTCGACGCGCGCATACGCACGCGCAAACCTGCGGCCTACCTGACCGGTGAAGCGTGGCTCGGCGAGTACGCGTTCCATGTCGACGAGCGCGTGATCGTGCCGCGCTCGTATATCGCAGAGTTGCTGCGCGACGATCTCGCGCCGTGGGTCGCAGCGCCTGCGCGCGTACGCTCGGCGCTCGACCTGTGCACCGGGTCCGGATGCCTGGCGATCCTCGCCGCGCTCAGTTTTTCACGTGCGCGGGTCGACGCGTCCGATGTGTCTTCAGACGCGCTGAAAGTCGCACGGCGCAACGTCGGGCGCTACGCGCTGCGCGAGCGGGTGGCAGTCGTGAAGTCGGATCTCTACGCGGGGCTTGAAGGCCGCACCTACGACCTGATCCTGTCGAACCCGCCGTACGTCACCGCAGCCGTCATGCGCGCCCTGCCGCTCGAATATCGCAGGGAGCCCGCGCTCGCGCTCGCCGGCGGACGCGACGGGCTCGATCTGGTGAGACGCATCGTTGCGCAAGCGCCCGACCATCTCAATCCGGGGGGCGTGCTGGTGATGGAAGTCGGCCACGCCCGCGCGCGAGTGGAAAAAGCGTTTCCCCACCTGCCGCTCGTATGGGCGGAAACGAGCGGCGGCGACGACTGCGTGTTCGTGATTACGCGTGAGGCGTTACGGGCTCAGCCTCGAGGTCCTCAGGCGCCGCTTCCGGCGCGTTCTCCTCGAGCCAGTCGAGAAGCTGCTTCACCTCGGTCGCCGGCAGCGCGCTCACCTGGCCGCGCTTCAGGCGCGGCGGCAAAACGACCACGCCGAAGCGCACGCGCATCAGGCGACTGACAGTCAGCCCCAGCGCTTCGAACATCCGGCGCACCACGCGGTTGCGCCCTTCCCTCAGCACGATGCGGTACCAGTGATTGGTGCCTTCGCCGCCTTCGTCCGCGACCGACTCGCATTTCGCAGGCCCGTCGGAGAGCACGATACCCTGCTCGAGCTTTCTCAGCTGTTCGGGTCTCAACTGTCCGACGATGCGAACCGCATACTCACGCTCGACCGCGAAACGCGGGTGCATCATGCGATTGGCGAGCTCCCCCGAAGTCGTGAAGATGAGCAGGCCCGAAGTGTTGAAGTCCAGGCGGCCGACCGCGAGCCACTTGGCGCCTCGCAGCTGCGGCAGCTTCTCGAACACGCTCGCGCGGCCTTCGGGGTCGTCGTGCGAGACGATCTCGCCTTCGGGTTTGTGATAGACGAGCACCCGCGGCACGCGCTGCGTGCTCGGCCAGCGGATGACGCGGCGCCCGAGCTTGATGACGTCGCTCGGGGTGACACGCGTGCCGATCGTCGCGACCGCGCCGTTGACCGTCACCTTGCCTTCGCCGATCCACGTCTCCATCAGGCGCCGCGAGCCGACCCCCGCCTGCGCGAGGACCTTGTGCAGCTTCTGCGAAGCGGTATCGGCGGGCGGGCGGTGAGAGCCGCTGCGCGTGAAGCTCCGCGCCGACGCCGACGGGCTCACCTCGTTGTCAGACGCCTTGCCGGTGGGCGGCCGTAGCGGCCGGTTGGCGCGTCCGCGCGTGCGTTTTTTGATCGCTTTGCGCGGGGCTTTCTGTGCTGCTCGTTCCTGTGCCATGTGGATCCTAAATGTCCCGCCGTTCCATCACGGCCTGTGCCAGTGTACCGCTGTCGACGTGCTCGAGCTCTCCGCCGACGGGCAGACCACGCGCGATCCGCGTCGCCTTGATGCCTTTCGCGCGCAGGAGCTCTCCCACGTAGTGCGCCGTCGCTTCGCCTTCGACCGTGAAATTCGTCGCGAGTATGGTCTCTTGCACGATCCCGTCGGTCGCGCGCTTGACCAGCCGGTCGAGGTGGATCTCACGCGGACCGATGCCGTCGAGCGGCGACAGCACCCCCATCAGCACGAAATACAGCCCCTCATAACACTGCGCCTGCTCCATCATCAGCAGGTCCGCAGGCGTTTCCACCACGCACAACAGGCTCTGATCGCGGCGCGGCGAGCGGCACAGCGAGCACACCGGTTCCTCGGCGTAGCTGTTGCACTTCTCGCAATGCCGGATGCGCTCGAGCGCGAGCGACAGCGCGCCGGCCAGCCGGTGCGCCCCCGGCTTGTCGCGCTGGAGCAGGTGAAAAGCCATGCGCTGCGCCGACTTCGGCCCCACTCCGGGGAGGCAGCGCAGGGCGGCGATGAGGTCTTCTAGGGAGGTGGGCGTTTTCATTAACAAAGTCAGAGTCAGACGTGCTTCGCCCGAAAAAGCAAACTGGGGTCAGACCCCATTTTCCTGCAGCAAACCGGGGTCAGACCCCATTTGTCCTTGCGGAGGAAATGGGGTCTGACCCCAACTATCCGGCGGTCCTGTGGGACCGCCGCGGTTTAAAAAGGCATCTTGAAGCCGGGCGGGAGGGGCATGCCGGCGGTCACGTTCGCCATCTTTTCCTGGCTCGTGGTTTCGACGCGGCGCACCGCGTCGTTCACCGCGGCGGCGATCAGGTCCTCGAGCATCTCCTTGTCGTCCTTGAGGAGGCTTTCGTCGATGGTCACACGCTTCACGTCGTGGCGGCAGGTCATCACGATCTTGACCATCCCGGCGCCGGACTGGCCTTCGACTTCGGTCGTGGCGAGCTGCTCCTGCACCTTCTTCATGTTTTCCTGCATCTGCTGAGCCTGTTTCATCAGACCCGCGAGCTGGTTTTTCATCATGTCGGTTCCTGTGACTGTATAGGTTTGATCGCGCCGACCCGGCCGCCCATGTCTTCGACCAGGTTCTGCACGAATGGATCGCCTTCGATCGCGCGGATCGCCTCTTCCTGGTCCTGCGCGAGCTTGCGTCCTCTCAGGTCGGCGGGCGTGTCTCCGCTGATCCGGCCCACGCTGATCGTGACGTGGATGCTCTCGCCTAAATGCTTCTTCAATGCGGCCTTGAGACGCTCTTCGTACGACTTCTGGAACAGGCGCTCGTGCGCTTTGGCGAGTGTCAGCACGATGCGCTCGCCGTCGAGCTGGGTCATCTCGCAGTTCTGCGCGAGCATCAGCGTCATGCCGGTCAGGCCGAGCGCGCCGAGTATCTGCGGCCACGATTCGCCGGGCTTTCCGGGCGCGGCAGCGGGCGCGGGTGCCGGCGCGGCCGCAGCGGGCGCTGATGCTGCCCGTGCCGAGGCGGGCGCAGACATCGCCGGGGCTGCCGGCGCTGC
>JAQGNC010000198.1 GCA_028292065.1 Betaproteobacteria bacterium | reverse complement strand
GTGCTGAGCCCTTCGACAGGCTCAGGACAGGCTTGTCGAAGCATGAACACTGCCGTTCACCCTTCGACTGCGGCGCAGTGCGCCTGCTCAGGGCGAACGGATTGTGACGCGAATTTGAGAATCACCTCACTAGCCGATCTTCTCGAAACCGTACGCCTCGACCGGCGTGTGCCCTTTGATCTGCTGCAAACCGAGCGCCGTGTGGCTGACGCCGGCGGGAAGCGCCTGCGCGACGGTACCCGAATACACCAGGCGGTAACCGACTTCCTTGGTGACGCCTTCGAGCCTCGAGGCGACGTTGATCACGTCGCCGATCGCGGTGTAGTCGTGACGTGAAGACGAGCCCACGTGTCCCACCACCGCGTCGCCGGCGTGCAGACCGACGCCGATGTCGATCGGCGCGACGCCCGCCGCGCGCGCCTGCACGTTGAAGTCGTGCACGTACTCGAGGAGACCGCGCGCCGCGGCGAACGCCTGCGCACACGGATTATCGAGCGCTTTCGGGGCGCCGAACACGGCCATTATGCCGTCGCCCATGAAAGTGACCACCGTGCCGCCTCGCGCGTGAATGACGTTCACCACCTGCTCGAAATAGCTGTTGAGAAAAGCGACGATCTCCTGCGGCGACATGCCTTCGCTGCGCGTGGTGTAGCCGCGGATGTCGGAGAAGAGGGCGCACACGAAGCGGTTCACCCCGCCGAGCTCGGCGGCGATTTCGCCCGAAAGGATGTCGTCCATCACGTCGGGGCTCACGTAGCCGGAGAACGCTCGCCTCAGCTTGAGGCGCTCGCGCATGCCGAGCGCGGCTTCGCGCGCGCTGCGGGTCACCGTGGCGAGCACGAGCGCGGCGATGGGCGCGGACGGCGGCACGTGCGAGCCGCGCGCGAGCGCGACGGTCGAGCCGGCGGCGATGAGGAGCACGCCGGCGAGCAGGGTCAAAGCCGCGCGGCGCAGCGTGGTCGCGAACCACCACACGCTCGCGAGCAGCACGCACAGCGCGATCGTCAGCCACCGCGGCACTTCCGCGATGAAGCCGCTGTCGAGCAGGTTGCGCAGCGCCTGGGCATGCAGCACGACGCCGGGCACGGTGACGCTGTCCTGATCCCACGCGGCGAGCTTCACCGGAGCGCCAAGCCGGTCTTCGAACTTGAAGACCGCGCCGAGGAGCACCGGTTTGCCGGCGAAGAGCTTTTGCAGCGCTGCGCTGTCGCCGGCCTCGTGCAGGCTCAGCACCCGGTGCAGCGGGACATAGTCGAAACGCGCGCCTCGTGAAAAGTCGATGAGGCCGCGTCCCGGCTGCACGCCCATGCGCCGCGCGAGCTCGCCTGCGAGCGTGGGCACCGCTTCGCCGGCAGCGCCGAGGCGCTCGTCGAAGCGCCGCACCACCGCGTCGCCGTCGAGCGGCAGCATCGCGTACGCGACGGCGTCGGCCCCGGCTGCGGCGACGAAAAGCGGATGTATCGCGCGCGCTTCGCCGCTCGAATCGACGGTGCGCGCGATGACGAGCGGTGCTGCCCTGCGTGCGCTCACGATGCCGATCGCGAGCTGTCTGTCGTAACCCGGGACGATGCTGTCGTAGCTGCGATCGGGGAAAACGACGTCGAGCCCCACCGCGGCCGCGCCGCCCGCGGCGCTCGCCTGGAGAAAACGGCTGAAGTGCGGGTGCCACAGCGAAACCGGCTCCGGGAGGCTCTTCACCGTGTCCTCGTCGATGCCGACGATGACGACTTCGCTCGAGGCTGCACGCGGCGCGATCGCGCGCAACGCGGCGAACTGCGCGTCGAGCGCCGCGTGGTCGAGCGGCTCGAGCACGCGAGCCGCGCCGAGCGTCGCCGCGACGAGGGTTACGATCGCGTAACCGATGAGCGTCCAGCGCGATGCGTGCGAACCACCGTCACGCGTGAGCACGCGGCGCGCTTTCAGCGTAGCTGGCGAAACGACACGAGCTCGTGGCGATCGGAGTGGAGGACGCGATTGGTCTTCATGCCGCGGAAGGTCTCCTCCATGGCGACGATCCGCCGGACCTGCTCGGGCGCCACCCAGTAGTTATAACTCAGCGAGTAGCCGCGTGTGCTGTAGCCGAAGCCCTGCACTTTGAACGCGTCGAAATCGCCGGCGGGCACCGTGATCTTCTCCTTCGCGACCACTTTGAAATCGATCTCGCTCGCGGAGTCGATCCCGTCGCGCCCTTTGACCCGGTAACGTGCAGTCCATTTCTTGCCGATGCTGTAGTCGGCCACATAGAACTGCGCGCCGGCGCCTTCGGAGCCGGTGAACTCGCCGCGGTCGCTCTTCAGGCCGTTGCCGAGGAGGTCGCGAACCTGGGTCCCTTTGTTGTAGACGACCTGCTCGTCGGTGATCGCGGTGATCGTCAGCGTGTATTTCCTGGTTACGGCGCTGGTCGACAGGTCCACCTGCCGATAACTGTAGGTGTCGCCGATGGCGTAGTTCAGGTTGACTCGGGCGGTGCCTTTGCTGAACGGGTTGCCCGCATTACGGCTCGCGTCGCCCGGCTGAACCCCGGGTTCCCCGCTTTGCGCGAGCACGCGATCGAGCCTGAACTGCGCAAGCTCGGAGAACTTCCCGCTGGGGAAGCGCCTCAGGTAATCCTCGAGCGGACCTCTTTCGTTCGACGCTTTCACGCTGTCCCACAGCGCGAGCTCTTCGGCGAACTGCCCTTCGCTCTCCTCGAGGCTGAGCTTCTTCAGCGCCTTGGGCGGGATGAAATAGAAATCGTGCTCGAGCGAAGTGCTTTCCCACGGGACCTGCTGCCCCCGCGAATCGCGTCTCACGTTGAGCCTCACGCGCTTCAACACGTCTTCGATCTTCGCCTCGGGCGCCTGCATCTCTTTGAGCACGTAGCCGGTGTACAAGCCGTTGGGACCGCCGCCGTCAGCGGCAGCGTTGCCTGGCGCCGTCGAATACGCGAGCAGGGTCCCCGGCGGCGCGTCGACCTGGCTCAGGCCTTTCTGCTCGAGCTTCACGTCAGGACCGAAAGGGTTGTCGCGGCACGCGTCGAGTATCACCACGTTCATCGGGTTGCGTGCGCGCGTGATGCTGTCGAGCAGGGTCTCGAGATCGACCGCCTGCGACTGCATCTGCGCCGGCGTCCTGATCGCGGCGCCGACCGGGATCAGGTAATTGCGCCAGCCGAGCTGCGCGCCGTGCCCCGCGAAGTAGAAGAGGCCTACCCCTTTCTGCGCCGCGAGCCTGCGGCCGAAAGCGTGGATCGTCTCGGTCATGTCGGCCTGGTTCGAGTCGACTTTGAGCGTCACCTCGAAACCCATGCGCTGCAGGTGCCCGGCGATCGCCTTGGCGTCGTTCGCGGCGTTCTTCAGCGGCACGTCCGCGTAATTGCTGTTGCCGATCACGAGCGCGTAGCGCGGCAGGTTGTTGACCGCGACCGCGGTGTCGGTCGCATTGAACGCGTGCAGGGGGATCGCAAGCAAAAACGCGGCGAGCAAGAACTGCAGCGGCAGCATCCGGCGCATCGGCATCCCGCAGGCAAGTCGTGGAGAGAGGTCAACTTATCATAGTAGCGTTTGGGTAGTAGGATTGGGCACCTTTCACCGTCCCCTTTTTCCGCGAGCGATCCCACAGCATGCGCATCGAAGTCATCTGCACCGGCGACGAAGTCCTCACCGGCAAGATCGTCAACACCAACTTCAGCTGGATCAGCCAGAAGCTCGAGGATTTCGGGCTTTCGGTCACATGGGAGACCACCGTCGGCGACGACCGCGACGACCTGCTGCTCGCGTTCCAGCTCGCAGGCCAGCGCGCCGACGCGGTGATCGTCAACGGCGGGCTCGGGCCGACGGTCGACGACCTGTCGCAGGAGATCGCCGCCAAAGCCGCGGGCGTCGACCTCGTGCTGTCCAGCGAATGGCTCGAAAAGATGGAAGCGTATTTCGCGCGGCGCAGCCGGGTGATGCCGCCGAACAACGTGAAGCAGGCGATGCTTCCTGCGGGAGCCGAAGTGCTCGACAACCCGGTGGGGACCGCGTGCGGTTTCGCGGTGCAGATCGGCAAGGCGAGGTTCTTCTTCACGCCGGGGGTGCCGCGTGAGCTGCGCCGCATGCTCGAAGGCGAGATTATCCCGCGGCTCCTCGCCAAAAGCGGGAAGCAGACCGCGATTCATCTCAAGCGCTTCCATTCGTACGGCATCGGGGAATCGCACGCCGACACCCTGCTCGCAGGCCTCGAAGCGCTCGCGCCCGACGGCAGCGTGAAGCTCGGTTTCCGTGCGCACTATCCGCAGCTCGAGACCAAGCTGACGGTACGCGGAAGCGACATGGACGAGATACGCGTGAAGCTCGCGCCGGTCGAGCAAGAAGTGCGCAAGCGCTTCGGCAACTTCATCCTCGCCGAGGACGATCGCACGCTCGAAGGCGTGGTGATCGATGAGCTCGCGAATCTCGACGCGACGCTGTCGCTGGTCGAGACCTTCACCGGCGGCCAGATCGCGGGGCGTATCGCCCACCTGCCGGGTGCGGAAAAAATCGTGCGCCGCGGCGTCATGGCGCGCGACATTGCGCAAGTGTATTCAGCGGTGGGGCTGGACCCGCGCGAGGCGGGCGAGATTTCGCGCGAGAGCGCTGAAACCGTGGCGCGGGCGGCGCAACGCAACACCGGCGCGACCCACGCGCTCGCGGTGCTGATCGAGGTCGACGAAGGCGCCGACCGCCTCGAGTTCGCGGGCACGGTGTGTCTGGCGATCGCGACGGCGCACGAGGTCGCATCGCGCCGCAGCCGCATCGTCGGCGGCCGCGACTGGGTGCGCCTCGGCGCGATCGAGATGGGCCTCGACTGCCTGCGGCGCTATCTGCAGGGACTGCCGGTGTACGAGCGGATCGATTTCGAGAAGGTGGAGTAGGCCTCGACCAAACCGAGGTCTGACAAAGCCCTTGAGCAAACCGGGGTCAGACCCCAAAAAGCCGGGGTCTGACCCCAAGCCGGGGTCTGACCCCACGGTGGGGTCTGACCCCAATCACACGCTGTCGTGATTGGGGTCAGACCCCGGTTTCACGCTTTCACCGGTTGTTGCTTGTAGCTCGTGCCTTTCATTTCGCCGGTCGCCGCCGGCTTGGCTGAAGACTCGCCGCGAGGCGCCGAAGCGTGGCCCGATGTGAGCGTACTGACTTCACCGGTCAGCTCACCGCCCTCTTCGACGCGGATCTTGCCGTAACGGATCGTTCCGGACACGCGGCCGGTCGCATAGATGACGAGCTGCTTGCGCGCGGTGAGCGTGCCTTCGAAACTGCCCCAGATTTCCGCGACGTCCATCGTCGCGGTGCCGTTGAAGACGCCGTTCTGCGCGATCTGCACCACGCGGCTGTCCATCGACGCTTCGACCCGCCCTTCGACGACGAGCGTGTCGCAATCGGTGATCTCGACGCCTTTCAACTTGATGTCGGGACCGACGATGAGCTTGCTGCCCGCGAGCTCCTCGTTGTCGGGCTGCGCTTGCATCTGCGGCTGCTGCCCTAAGCCCTGGCGCGCGGGCGTTTCGGGCTGCAGCGCCGCTGGCGAGCGCACCCCGGCGCCGCGAAGCTCGGGCGTGACATTGGCCGTGCGGGGCTCGCTCGATGGGTTCTCGTCTTTCCTGCCGAACAGCGCGTCCTTGTTGAACAATCTTTTCTCCTTGGGGGTGTTGTGCTTCGCTGCTGCGATGCGGTGTTGCGAAACGTGATGCCGACCAGCCTGCGCAGAAACGCGAGCGGTCTTTCGATGACGTCGTGGGAGGGAATCGCGTGCCCGCGCCGACGCCGGGCGCACGGACAGCCGCGCGTGCGCACGCTGCGCGACGGCGGAAGACGGGTGACGGTGAGCGGCATCAGTCGTCGAGCTGGGGCCACTGCGCGCGCGCAAGCACGAATGCGGTGACCACGATCAATGCGAGGAATGTGGCGACGACGCCGAGTCTGTAGAACATCATCTCGATCTTGATTCCGGTTTCTTGTCAGCGCGGGTGCGCTGTGAGACTTGGGCGATCGTCGCAAGCTCCATGCCACCTCGCGCCGGGAGCGCTGCGCTCATCGGCGTCGCCGCCCGTAAGTCCTCCGTATCAAAGGCGAATCGATTGCATGTCGACACAGATAGCAGCCTTTGTGACGCGCCGCGTGCAACGCATTCGCTGATGCAGGTGTCGTTGAAGGGAGACTCAGCCGCGTCGCGCGCGCCATCACGCCGCTCCGGTAAGCCGCTAAACCGCCCCGTCGCCTGATGAAGTTCGTTTGTCTTGCGACAGCGACAGGTTTTTGTAGCGCGGGCGCCCTCGCCTGCAGCGGCAGTCCGACGGTTGTTCTGCAGGCGAGGCGCCTGCGCTACAAAAGCGCTTGAAGCGCGCGCAGCGTCTCCTGTACGCTCTTGACCCGCAGCGCCTGTCCTGGTTCGGAGGGGACAGACCCCGGTTTTTCTTGGTTCTGTTTTGGTCTGTCCCTCGTTTGATTCAAGGCACTCCCACCTGCCCCTTAAATTCCCCCCTTTTCAACGCCTCCGGTGACGACGCTCCAAAACGTGTTTGCCGACGTCTCTGAAACCCTGGTTTCAGAAGAATTCGTCGAGCTTCTCTCCCGCCCCGGTCTCACGATCGAAAGAATCGTCTCCACCGGTCACGCGAGCCCTCCCGGTTTCTGGTACGACGCACCCGCAGCCGAGTGGGTGCTCGTCCTCAGCGGCAAAGCCGCGCTGCGTTTCGAAGACGAGGCGGCACCGCGCTTGCTCGAACCCGGAGATTTCGTCGACATCGCGCCGCACCGGCGCCACCGGGTCGAAGCGACCGACGCGCAAGTGCCGACGATCTGGCTCGCAGTGCACTATGCGTGCGATCCCGACCCACTCACTTCGACCGTGCAACCCGAATGAAGCGCATCCGCAGCCTGGTCGTCGGCCTCTGTGCAGCCGCTGCCGCGCTCGCGCTCGCCCAGCCGTGTGCCGCGGCGCAACTCGACCGCAGCTTCAAGGCCGAAGTCCTGTTCAGGCTCGCCCACCCGTGCCCGGCGACCGGACAAACCTACGGCGAGTGCACGGGCTACGTCATCGACCGCATCGTCCCCGTGGTGTGCGGCGGCGCCGAAGAGCCGGCGAACATGCAATGGCAGACGTTGGCCGCAGCCAAAGCGAAAGACCGCTGGGAGAAAATCGGGTGCAGGCCCGGCCGCAAGCTCGGCCTGCCGCCGCCTCCGGTCGACGCCGAAGTGTTCCCGCTGCAGGAGCCTCCCGCGGCGCCTGAAGTCCAGCCGCTGCCGCGCGGGTAAGCGCCGTGCCGAACCGACACTACGTCGATGCCGACGCCCACGACGGATGGGTGCCTGCGCGGCCCGAGCCCGCGGGAATCGGCGTCATGCTGCCGGCATTCCTGGCGGTCGACGTGATGTCGTCGAGCGGCGGCCGCGATCGCTTCAAAGTGCTCGAAGGCGTGCACGCGGGAAAGACTTTTTCGGCGAGTGCCGCGCACCTGAAACCGGGCAATCCCGGGTATCGCGGGCCTGCGCACCTGCACTACAACATCGGCAAGCAGCGGCTCAACTTTGCGGGCGGGCAGGTGAGGGCGACCACGTCCGCGCAGGCGCCCATCGCAGCGGGCGCTCACCCGGTCCACATTCCCGACGCGCCGCACGATCCCGCCACGCCGCAGGCGACCGCGTCGTGCGCGACGACCGGTTTTTACCTCGGGCGAGGCGTGCCCGCCGCTGCGACGAACGAGGGTTACCTGAACACCGGCCGGGCCACCGCCGGCGGGATCACCGTCGAGCTCTCCGACTGGCCCGCGCTCTATCGCTACCTCATCCTGTGCCGGAGCGGGGACGGCAAGACCGTCGGCTCGGTCGACGTCGTCGTGCGCTGAAGCGTCAGACGATCGCGGTGCTCCTGCGCGGGTGATCCAGCACCACGGCGCCTGTCGACGCATCATGCGCGGGGAAGTCGCGCGGCAGCACGAGATGCTCGCGACCGAGCTCGGCGATGCTGCGCACACCGAGGAGCGCCATCACGCGGTTGATCTCTTCGCGAAACAGCGCGATCGCGCGCGCCGCGCCCGCTTCGCCGCCGGCGCCGGTGCCATAGAGCGTCGCACGGCCGATCAGCACCGCGTGCGCGCCGAGCGCGAGCGCCTTGACGACGTCGCTGCCGCGGCGAAATCCGCTGTCGACCATGACGGTCATGCGCTTGCCGACCGCGTCCAGGATCTCCGGCAGCGCTTCGATCGACGAGATCGCGCTGTCGAGGTTGCGCCCCCCGTGGTTCGAGACGACCACGCCGTCGGCGCCGCATTCGGCCGCCATCACCGCGTCCTGCGGGTGCAGGATGCCTTTGACGATCATCGTGTGCGGCCACAGCTTGCGCAGCGCGCGCAGGTCGTCCCACGTGGTCGAATCCGAGCGCGGGCTCGCGCGGCCCATCGGCAGGTTGGTGATCCTGTTCTTCACGTGGGTCGGGTAGTTCTCGTACTTCGGCATCCCGGTCGTGGCGATGTAGCGCAGCAGCGTGCCCATCATCCACCGCGGGTGCATCAGGACGTCGGTGCAGTTGCGGCGGGTGAAGCGAAACGGCATCGTGAAGCCGTTACGCATGTTGTATTCGCGATTGCCCGCCGCGGCGCCGTCGACGGTGACGATCAGCGCTTCGAAGCCGGCATTTCTCGCGCGCTCGACGAGCTGGTGCGAAAGCGACCGGTCGGGCCACATGTAGAGCTGGAACCAGCGCGTCGCGCCGGGGGACTCTTCGGCGACGGTTTCCATCGCGGTCGTCGAACCGGTCGCGAGCGAGAACGGGATGCCGGCCGCCGCCGCGGCGCGCGCGAGCGCCGCTTCGCCGTGGTACCACATGAGGCCGGCCGACCCGGTGGGGCCGATCACGATCGGCATCGGCTGCTTCTTGCCGAAGAGCGTGATCTCCTGGCTGCGCTGCGACACGTCGACGAGGGTTCGCGGCTTCAACTTGATGCGCTCGAAGATCGCGCGGTTGTTGCGCACCCCGATTTCGTCCTCGGTGCCGCGGTCGACGAACTCGAAGATGCCTTTGGGTGTCCTGCGCTTCGCGAGCTCGCGCAAGTCGGCGATGTTGTATGCGCCCAGCGTATCCGGTTTCATGCAATCCTCCTCAGTCAGCTCCGAATATAACCCGGCGCGCACGAGCGGCGACGACGCGGCTCGCGCGGCGTCGTTCCTTCGGCTGATGACAAGCGTGGGCGCGGAGCCTATCGTGGGAGTCTGCCAGCCCCTGGGAGCCACCATGAGCATCGACATCCTCGCGTTTCTCGTGACCGGCCTCGGCATCGTGCTGTGCGTGTCGCTGATCGCGATGGTCATGCTCGGCAAGCGCATCGACCGCCCCACGGACGGTGCGCAGGAGCTCGAGTTCAAGGGCCTGCGGGCGAAGACCAACGTCATCATCATGTTCCTCATCGTCTCGCTCGTTCCGGCCCTGCTGCCGCTCTACCTCGTGCTCAACCGGCCGCCGGCGGACAGGCCGGGCGTGGTCATGTACGAGAACTGGAAGGTCGGGGGCCGTATCGACGCGCAGGACCCGGACACGAGCACCCTGCTCGTGCAGCCGCCGCATCCGCACGTGAACCCGGACGGCACCTTCTCCTCCGACATGCCGGTCAAGCGCATGGCTGACGGCAAGCTCGATTTCCCGAGCGTGCTCATCGAACACCCGGCTTATCACAGCCAAAGCATCGATATGGCATGGTTGAGAACGGGCGGCTCGTTCGGCGGCCCGGACCTGCAGGCCGAGTTCAACGACGCCGACAAGTCGATCCTGCTGCACAAGCCGATCAAGCTGTCGGAGAAGCACGGCGCGCATTTGGCGAGCGGCGCTGCGCTCGCCGGAGGACCTGCGAAATGAAGATCCTCCGTGCTGCGATCGTGATCGTGGCTGCGGCGTCGGCGTGCGCCGAAGCAGGCGCGGCCTCGGTCCACGGCAAGCTCGTGCAGCGTTCGATCAGGGACATCCGCCCGGTGCCGAACATGCTGCTGACCCTGCGCACGCAGGGCAACGTGCGCTCCGCCCGCATTTACAGCGATCGAGCCGGCGAATTCTGGTTCTACAACGTGCCGCGCGGCAGCTACGTGCTCGAGATCTGGCGCAACGGCATCGACGAGAGCAATACGCGCACGCTCGAAGCGTGCCGCATCGACGTGGTCGACGGCGACGTGAATCTCGACCCGCCGCTGCGCCTGCACAGCCACCCGGTGCGCCTCGGCGCGAACCCGATCAGCTGCAGCAAAGGGCTCGAGCACCTCTACGTCGGTCTCGATCGCTGACGGCGCGGGAGCGTTCCAGGCGCGCCGCACCGGCCGCGCCCGCGAAACGTGCGAAAATCCGGCGGTCCGAAATCCACCGCGGGATCCATTCAATGCAGCTTCCGTTAGAAGACGTCAAAGTACTCGATCTCACGCACGCGCTCGCCGGTCCTTTCTGCACGACGATGCTCGCCGACTTCGGCGCGCAGGTGATCAAGGTCGAGCCTCCCGGCGCAGGCGACATCGCGCGCGGCTGGGGCGCGCAACTGCCCGGCGGCGAAACCGCCTATTTCGTCAGTCTGCACCGTCACAAGCGCGGCATCGTGCTCGACCTGAAAACCGCGGAAGGCAAGGAGCTCTTCTTCAAGCTCGTCGAGAAGAGCGACGTCGTGCTCGAGAACTATCGCGTCGGCGCGCTCAAAAGACTCGGGCTCGATTACGAAGCGGCGAAGAAGCGCAACCCCGCGATCATCTACTGCTCGGTCTCGGGTTTCGGCCAGGACGGGCCCTATCGCGAGCGCGCCGCGCTCGACCTCATCCTCCAGGCCGAGAGCGGCATGATCAGCGTGACCGGCGAGCCGGGCAGCAGCGGCACCAAAGCGGGCGTGTCGATCGCCGACATGACCGCGGGCATGTACTGCGCGTATGCGGTGATGCTCGCGTTGAGAGTGAAGGACAAGACCGGCGAAGGCCAGCAGGTCGACATCTCGATGATGGAAGGCCAGCTCGCGCTGCTCGGCACCAACATCGCCAACTACTTCGCCAACGGCGAAGTGCCCAAGCCGCTGGGCACCGCGTATTCGGTGGTCGTGCCGTACCAGACTTTTCACACCGCCACTCGCGATCTCGCGCTCGCGATCGCAGGCGAAAAGCTCTGGCGCAAGTTCTGTCCGGTGATCGGGCATCCCGAGCTGCTCGACGATCCGCGCTACGTCACCACGGTCACGCGCAGCAAGCATCGCGACGCGTTGATCGCGACGCTGCAGGAAGCGTTTCTGAAGAAGCCGTACGAGGAATGGGAACCGCTGCTGCTCGCGAACGACATTCCGGTCGGCGCGATCAACAACATCGCGCAGGTCGTCGAGCATCCGCAGGTGAAGGCGCGCCAGTCTTTCGGCGAAGTCGATCACCCCACCGTCGGCAAAGTGCGAGTCGTCAAAAGCCCGGTGCGGCTTTCGAAGACGCCGGCGAAAGCGCCTGCGCCCTCGCCCACGCACGGCCAGCACACGCACGAAGTGCTGAAGGATTTCCTGGGGCTCGACGAGCGGGAGATCGCGAGACTCGACGAGGCCGGAGCACTCGGGGCGTCGCCACGCAGCAAGTAGCCGCTCAGGCGCCGGCTGTCACCGCCCAACCGGCCGTTGCGAGGAACGCCGTGACGAAGCCATCCGGTCGCGGAGGGTCTCCTCGGTCAGCGGCGGGGCCTGAGCACGATCGCGAGGTTCGCGTCGCGGGAGCTCGCGGTGCCCACGAGGTCGCCGGCGTCCGCGAGACTCACGCTGACGTCGGCGCCGTTGGCGTCCTGCCAGGTGAGCCGTCCGTCCTGTATCGTGACGACGCTGTCGGCTCTCTGGTTCGTCGCATAGCCGACCATTTCGGCGAGCAGCGTGTCGCGGCGCGCGCGAAAAGTCGTCCTGTAGGAATACAGCTGGCCCGGTGTGACCGACCGGCCTTCCCACGGCGAATTCCAGACGAGCACTTCGCGCAGCTCCTGCTCGCTCAACGCTGCCGCGGGCTTGGCCGGCGCCTGCGCGTGAGCGGCCCCGGTCGTGAGGCACGCAATAGCTGCGAGCAGTGCGAAAAGACGGAGCCGGATGTGCATGATGAGCGCTGTTCGATCGGGTGGGGGGAAGCGGTGCATGCTAACCCGTATGGCCGATTCGGAATGTGGACCTTTGCACTCACTCGCGCGAAAGAGCGGCGGGCCCGCTGAACGCAGCGCAGGCGCGCCGCGTGGCGCGAGAACTATTGCGACCTTCACGGCTCAGAAGAAAGCGTGAAGCGCGCGGCCGACCGGCCCGCACTCCTCAAGACCTGCAATCGATGAAGCGCATCCCGCGTATGCACGGATGAGTTACCCGTTATCTGCGACACCCGCGAGCATGCGCACCGGCGTGAACGTGCCGCGCATCTGGATCACGATCGGGCTGTCGATCCTCCTCCACGCGCTCCTGCTGTGGCAGGTGAAGCCCGAGCTGCTGCGTCCTTCGAACGATGCCGACAAGCCCGGCAGCGCGCGAGGCCCGTTGTCGGTGCAGATCGCGCCGCGCTTCCGGCCTCCGACACCGCCGTCGGCGCCTTCGGCGCCGTCTCCCCCGCCGCGCCC
>JAQGNC010000172.1 GCA_028292065.1 Betaproteobacteria bacterium | reverse complement strand
CGTCGATCCAGTAACCGTTCCAGCCCGCGGCCCGAAGCTTGGGGTAGATTTCGTTGGTGTAATCCCCGCCCTGGCACGAGATCAGGATGTCCATGCGCGCAAGCTCGTCGACGCTTTTCGCGTCTTGCACCGGCTGCTGTTTGCCGCCGATCGCGGGGCCTTTGCCCCCGGCTTGCGAAGTGGAGAAGAAAACGGGATCGATGAGGTCGAAATCCCCCTCGGCCTGCATGCGCTGCATCAGCACCGAGCCCACCATACCGCGCCAGCCGATCAAACCTGTTTTCATCATCATCGTCGTTCCAGTCAGTGCGAATCAGTTAAGCGTGAGGAGTGAGGCGTGAGGCGCCGAACCCGCCGCTTACCTCTCCTCGCGCCTCACCCCTAACGCCTCACGCATTCATCAATTACAGCGCCGCCACCACCGCGTCGCCCATCTCGGCCGTTCCCATCTTGCGGGTGCCGTCCTCGAAGATATCGGCAGTGCGGCAGCCTTCCGCGAGTACTTTTTTCACGGCCGCTTCGATGCGGTACGCCCACTCGTCCTTGTTGAACGTGTAACGCAGCATCATGGCTGACGAGAGGATCGTCGCGAGCGGGTTTGCGACGTTCTTCCCGGCGATGTCCGGCGCCGACCCGTGGATCGGCTCGTACAGCCCTTTGCCGTTCGCATCGAGCGAAGCCGAAGGCAGCATGCCGATCGAGCCGGTCAGCATCGACGCTTCGTCGGACAGGATGTCGCCGAACATGTTCCCGGTGACGATCACGTCGAACTGCCTGGGGTTGCGCACGAGCTGCATGGCGGCGTTGTCGACGTACATGTGCGTCAGCGCGACGTCGGGGTATTTGCGCGCGACGTCGACGACGATCTCGCGCCAGAAGCGGCTGGTCTCGAGCACGTTCTCCTTGTCGACCGAGCACAGCTTGTTGCTGCGCTTCTTCGCGGTCTGGAAACCGATTTCGACGATGCGCCTGATCTCGGATTCCGAGTAGCGCATCGTGTCGTAGCCTTCCCGCTCGCCGCTCGCGTTTTCGCCGCGACCCCGCGGCTCGCCGAAGTAGATGTCTCCGGTGAGCTCGCGCAGGATCATGATGTCGAGCCCCGAAACGACTTCGGGCTTGAGCGACGAGGCGCCGACGAGCTCCGGATACAGCACTGCGGGGCGCAGGTTCGCGAACAGGCCGAGCTCCTTGCGAATGCGAAGTATCCCCTGCTCGGGACGCTGCGGCCGCGGCAGCGCGTCGTATTTCGGGCCGCCGACCGCGCCGCACAGCACCGCGTCGGCTGCTTTCGCGAGCGCGAGCGTGCGCGCCGGCAGCGGATCGCCTTCGGCGTCATAACCGGCGCCGCCGAAAGGCGCTTCCTCGAGCTCGATTTTGAGGCCGTCGTCGGCGAGCACGCGCAGAACCTTCAGCGCCTGCGCGATGATTTCGGGACCGATGCCGTCGCCGGCGAGAACTGCGATTTTCATGTTGTTGGGTGCTACCGCTGACTGTGTGAACCCACCCCCATCCCAACCTTCCCCCTGAGGGGGAAGGAGAGTTTTGGCAGGCGCGTCGCGCCTGTAGTCCCCTCCCCTTCAGGGGGAGGGTTAGGGTGGGGGTGGGTTTGTGCTTTAGGCTCTACCGGCCGCTCAGGAAAACAACCACGGCTGCGACTGTTTGTGCCTCTGTTCGAACGCCCTGATCTCTTCCGCGTGCGTCAGCGTGAGCCCGATGTCGTCGGTGCCGTTCAGGATGCACTGCTTGCGGAAGGGGTCGATCTCGAACTTGAAAGTCTCACCGGTCGGGGTGGTCACCGACTGGTCTTCGAGGTCGACGGCGAGGCGATAGCCTTCCTTGCCCTGCGCATCGCGGATGAGCTGGTCGACGATCTTCGCGTCGAACTTGATCAGCAACAAGCCGTTCTTCAGGCTGTTGTTGTAGAAGATGTCGGCGAAGCTCGGCGCGATGACCGCCTGGAAACCGTACTGGAGCAGCGCCCACGGCGCGTGCTCGCGCGACGAGCCGCAGCCGAAGTTCTCACGCGCGACCAGAACGGTCGCGCCGCGATAGCGCGGCTGGTTCAGTATGAAATCCGGATTGAGCGGACGCTTGCTCGAATCGGTGTCCGGCTCGCCGCGATCGAGATAGCGCCATTCGTCGAAGAGGTTCGGACCGAAGCCGGTGCGCTTGATCGACTTCAGGAACTGCTTCGGGATGATCGCGTCGGTGTCGATGTTGGCGCGGTCGAGCGGCACCACCAGTCCTTCTTCGCGTACGAATTTTTCCATGATTATCTCGAGCTCTTTCTCTGTATCGCTTCGCCCACGGTCTCCACGTCCCTGCCGAATCCGCTGATGGTGTTGCAGGCGCTCAACAGGATCGACAGCGTCACGAGGAGCAAAAGACTTTTGCGCATCGCTTAATCGAAGCTGCGCACATCGACGAAATGTCCGGCGATCGCCGCGGCCGCCGCCATCGCCGGGCTGACGAGGTGCGTCCTGCCGCCGGGACCCTGCCGCCCTTCGAAGTTGCGGTTCGACGTCGACGCGCAGCGCTCGCCCGCCAGGAGCTGGTCGTCGTTCATGCCCAGGCACATCGAGCAGCCGGGCTGGCGCCAGTCGAAACCGGCTTCGGTGAACACTTTGTCGAGGCCTTCGCTTTCGGCCTGCGTCTTCACCAGCCCCGAGCCGGGAACCACGAGCGCGAGCTTGATGTTCGGCGCGACATGCCTGCCTTTGACCACCGCAGCGGCCGCGCGCAGGTCCTCGATACGCGAATTGGTGCACGAGCCGATGAAGACCTTGTCGAGCTTGATCTCGGTGATCGGGGTGTTCGGCTCGAGCGCCATGTACTTGAGCGCACGCTCGGCCCATTCGCGCTGCACGGGATCTTTTTCCTGCGCCGGATCGGGGACCTTCCCGTCGACCGCCACGACCATCTGCGGGTTCGTTCCCCACGTCACCTGCGGCTTGATCTCGCTGGCCTGGAGTGTCACGACCTTGTCGAACGCCGCGCCTTCGTCGCTCGTGAGGGTGCGCCAGTAGGCGACCGCTTGGTCCCACTGCTCGCCTTTCGGGGCAAAGGTGCGGCCTTCGACATACGCGATCGTCTTCTCGTCGACCGCGACCAGGCCGGTGCGTGCGCCCGCTTCGATCGCCATATTGCACAGGGTCATGCGGCCTTCGACCGACAGGTCGCGAATCGCCTGGCCGGCGTATTCGATCGCGTAACCGGTGCCGCCGCCGCTGCCGATCCTGCCGATCACCGCGAGGGTGATGTCCTTGGCCGTCACGCCTGCGCCCAGTTTGCCTTCGACGACGACGTGCATCGTCTTGGATTTCTGCATCACCATGCACTGGGTCGCGAGCACGTGCTCGACTTCGCTCGTGCCGATGCCGAACGCGAGCGCGCCGAATGCGCCGTGGGTGCTGGTGTGCGAGTCGCCGCAGACGACCGTCATGCCGGGCAGGGTCGCGCCCTGCTCCGGCCCGATCACGTGGACGATGCCCTGGCGCTTGTCGAGGAACGGGAAGTAGACCTTCGCCCCGTACTTCTTCATGTTGTCGTCGAGCGTCTCGACCTGCAGGCGCGACACCGGGTCGCGGATGCCTTTGTCCCAGTCTTTGGTGGGCGTGTTGTGGTCGGCAGTGGCGACGACCGAATCGACGCGCCACACTTTCCGGCCCGCGATCGCCAGCCCCTCGTACGCCTGCGGGCTGGTGACTTCGTGCACCAGATGGCGGTCGATATAGAGCAGAGCCGTGCCGTCCTGCTCTTCGCGCACGACGTGGCTGTCCCACAATTTGTCGTAGAGAGTCTTGGGCATGCCGCGTAAGCCTCTGGTAAACCAGAGATTATCGCACAGCCACCGCCTGTCGGAAAGCCGCAAAGCCGCCAAAACGCAGCACACCAAGGCCCTTTGTGCGTGGTTTGGACAGCTGTGCGGCAGGACTGAAGATCTTCCGCGAATGGCCGTTATGAACATCCACTCGGATACTCATCGCCGGGAGAGCTGAAAGGTCACAGGACCTGCAGGATGTTCAAGCCGGCGTGGGTGATAACGGGAATCGTCGCGGTATGCGCAGCCGCAGGCTTTGTGTCGTACTCGCTCATCTACGCCGGTCATACGCCTGACCCGCTGGACCTCGACAACCGACAGAGCGCGCACAGCGAGCGCGCGAGCACGGAACCCCTCACCGCGCTGCCTGAGGCCTCCGGCGCGGACGCGCGCAAGGCAAAGCTGGGAAACCGACTCTTCCACGACCCGAGGCTGTCGCGCGATGAGCGCGTAGCGTGCTCAACCTGTCACGATTTGAACAAAGGCGGAGCGGACGGCCTGCGCCGCTCTGTCGGTGTCGCCGGCAACGAGCTGGCGGTCAATACACCGACCGTTTTCAACGCGGGGCTCAATTTCAGGCAGTTCTGGGATGGCCGCGCCGCCGCCCTCGAAGACCAGATCGACGGGCCGCTGCTCAATCCGCAGGAAATGGGCTCGACGTGGGCGGACGTCCTCGACAAGCTCAGGAACGACAGGGACTACAGCAGCGCGTTCGCGGAGCTCTACAGCGATGGCGTGCAGGTCGACACGGTCAAGAACGCAATCGCGACTTTCGAGCGATCGCTGATGACCTCCGGGTCGCGCTTCGACAGGTACCTGGCGGGAAATCGCGACGCGCTGACTCCCGCTGAGCTGCAGGGATACCGCCTGTTCAAGAGCTACGGCTGCGTCGCCTGCCACCAGGGCGTGAACGTCGGCGGAAACATGTTCCAGAAGTTCGGAATCATGGGCGATTACTTCAAGGATCGGGGACACGTGACGCGGGCGGACCTTGGCCGCTACAACGTCAGCGGGAAGGACGAGGACCGGCACGTTTTCAAGGTCCCGAGCCTGCGCAACATCGCGCTCACTGCGCCGTATTTTCACGACGGCTCGGCGGCCACGCTCGAGCACGCCGTGGCCTTGATGGGCAAATACCAGCTCGGTCTGGACCTCCCGCCGAGCGACGTCGCCCAGATCGTCGAGTTTCTCGGCACGCTCACCGCCCAGCCGCGGGAGACTGGCCGATGATCTCGCGCCGCGCCATTCAGGTCGCAGCGCTTGCTCTCGCCGCTGCCATGCTCGTCGGCTTTGCGAACGTATACGGCCTGGATTCGGGCCGCCACGACTCCGTCGTGACCCGGCTTCGCGAGATGCAGGCGCTCGACTCGGAGCTGAGCGAGACCGTCCTGAAGCTCAGATATGGCCTGATCAACAACTACGACCCACCTGTCGCGATCCTGCAACGCCTGACGCGGATCAAGGAAAGCCTCGAGACGGGCCGGGATGCGATCGCAGGCCGCGGCAGCAGCGACATCGACGCGGCGATCGCACAACTGTCGACGACGCTGCAAACCCGGGAAGATCTCGTAGAACGCTTCAAATCGCACAATGCGCTGCTGCGCAACTCGGTGCTGTATCTGCCGCTCTCCGTCGAAAAAGCCGCGCTTGGTGCAGGCACGTCATCGTTCCTGCGAGAGAAGCTGCACGCGGTGCTAAGGGAAGCACTGCTGGTCCAGGTCGGGGCTGCGCGGGACGACTACACCGAAGTGATGAGTGCGATCGCGGCGCTCGAAACCGTGCGCGCAGGCGCCCCTGCGGGAACGCAGGCCGATCTCGAGCGGGTCCTGCTGCACGCGCAGCACATCGCGCAAAACCAGCAACGCATCGACGGCCTGATTGCACACATCACTTCGGCCGAGCAGGGCCACCTCGGCGCCGAGCTGACCGCGACCTACAACGCGGATTTCGAGCGGGCTCTCGCGCGCAGTGACGCCCTGCGCTTCCTGCTCCTGCTCGCATCGCTGACGCTCCTGTCGTACGCGGTCTACGCTTTCGTCCGCTTACGCCGCAACGCGCGCATGCTCACCGAGAGCGAGACGCGCTACCGCTCGGTCGTCGCCGCCATCGCCGAAGGCATCGTCATTCGCGACGCGGGCGGGCGTATCGTCGCGTGCAACGCGAGCGCCGAGCGCATCCTGGGACGCTCGATCGCGGAGCTTCGAGGCAGCCTGGAGTTCAAGGCGGAGTGGGAGCCCATCCGCGAAGACGGCTCGCCAATTGCCCCGGACGAGCATCCCGCCAGCGTCGCTCTGCGCAGCGGGAAGGCGCGCACCGACGAAGTCCTGGGATTCCGCGGGCGGGACGGCACGGTGACGTGGCTTTCACTGAGCGCGCAGCCGCTATTCGCCCCCGGGTCGGCCGTTCCGTCCGGCGTGGTGACTTCGCTTGTGGACATCACCCAGCGCAAGCAGGCGCAGGCGCGGCTTGCCATGGAGCACGCAATCACGCGCGTGCTCGCGGAAGCCGATACGGTCCCCGCGGCGATGTCGGCGATACTCCGTATCGCGTGCGAGACCCTGGGATTCGCCTATGGCAGCTGCTGGGAGCGCGACGACCGCGACGACGCCATCCGGGAAGTCGCTGCGTGGACTGAAGACGACGCGCAGGTGCAGGCGTTCGCCGCCAGCTCGCGCCGGCGATTACGGACATTGCGCCCGGAAGGCCTCATGGGGCGCGTGTGGGGCGCGCGCGAGCCCATCTGGTTCACGGATGTGACGCAGGAACCGACCTTCCGGCGAGCCGAACTCGCGGCTCGGGCCGGTTTGCGCGGGGCGTTTTCCTTTCCCATCGTCTACGACGGCCAGGTCTTCGCCGCCATAGAGTGCTTCAGCCGCGGCACGCGCGCGCCCGACGACGTGTTCCTCGCGAGCGTCAACGCGATCAGCGGCCAGATCGGACTGTTCATGCAGCGCCAGAAGGCGGAGGAAAAATCCCAACTCGCCGCCAACGCGATGAAACACACAGCCGACGGCATCGCGATCTATGACTCCTCACGGCGAATCGTGTTCGTGAACGAGGCCTTCAGCGCGATCACCGGCTACCACGGGGACGAAGCGATCGGGAAACGGCCCGAGTTTCTGCGCTCGGGCGACGACGACGCGCTCTACGAGCAGGTCTGGGACACCGTGCGGGAAACCGGTCACTGGCGCGGAGAGGTCAAGCGCCGCAGGAAAAGCGGCGAGCTCTATCCGGAGTTGCGCAGTGTGAGCGCGGTCAGCGACAAGGGGGGCGACGTGACGCATTACGTCACCGTTTTCTCCGACATCGCCCGTTTCAAGGAGTACGAGGCGCGTCTTCAGTTTCTCGCCCATCACGACGCGCTGACGAACCTGCCGAACCGCGTGCTTTTTCACGACCGCTGCAGCGACGCATTTTTGCGCGCGCAGCGCCATGGGGGCCTCGCCGCGGTGCTCTTCGTCGACCTCGACCGCTTCAAGGCGATCAACGATTCCCTCGGCCATCACACCGGCGACACGCTGCTCCAGGCCGTGGCCGCGCGACTGCGCGGATGCGTGCGCGCAAGCGACGTGATCGCGCGCGCCGGGGGCGACGAGTTCACGATCCTGCTCGACGAGCTCCGCACACCCGAAGACGCGGCTGCGGTGGCGCAAAAAATCCTCGCCGCGCTCGTCCGGCCTTTCGCGCTCGCAGGTCACGAGCTTTTCGTCTCGGCAAGCGTCGGTATCAGCTGCTATCCCGCCGATGGCACCGACACGCAGACGCTTCTGAAGAATGCGGACGCGGCGATGTACCGGGCGAAGGAGGAAGGCCGCGACGCGTACCGATTCTTTTCGAGCGACATGAATGCGCACGCGCTCGAAACGCTGCTTCTTGCGAGCAGCCTGCGGCAGGTGCTCGAGCGCGACGAGCTCCTGCTTCACTACCAGCCGCGTGTCGAGCTCGCGACGCGGCGCGTCACCGGTGTCGAAGCGCTCGTACGCTGGCAACGCCCGGGGATCGGCCTGGTCTCCCCGGCCCAGTTCATTCCGCTGGCGGAGGAGACGGGGCTCATCGTACCCATCGGCGACTGGGTGATCAGGACCGCGTGCACGCAATTGCGGGCATGGCAGCACGCCGGCCTGCCCCGGATGCAAATGGCGGTCAACCTGTCCGCCCGGCAGCTCTCGGAGCCGGGTATCGCAGGACGCATAGCCGCGATCATTTCGGAGACGGATATCGATCCCTGCTGCCTCGAGCTCGAGATCACCGAAAGCATGGTCATGCAGGATCCCGCAAATACCGCGACCGTGCTCAAGGATCTCAGCGCGATCGGCGTCTCCATCGCGATCGACGATTTCGGCACGGGTTACTCGTCGCTGAGCTACCTCAAAAGGTTTCCCATAGACTGCCTGAAGATCGATCAGTCGTTTGTTCGCGGCGTGCCAGTGGACGCGGACGACGCGGCCATCACGCGCACGATCGTGGCGATGGCGAAAAGCCTGAGCCTGCGGGTGATCGCCGAAGGCGTCGAGGAGGACGAGCAACGCGCGTTTCTCGAACGCGAAGGCTGCCACGAAGCGCAAGGCTACCTGTTCAGCAAGCCGAGGCCGGCGCAGGAGATCGAGCCGCTTTTGAGGGCAGGCTACATCGCGGGCCGCGCGCAGATCCGCGCCGACGCTGCCCTCACGGCGACGGCTTGAGCTTCCACAGCAGGATGATCCCGCCGATGGCCGCGCACGCCGCCGCAAACGTGAACGTCCATGCCGCACCCGCGCTCTCCCACAGCGCGCCGCTCGCGAAGCCGCCGAACGCGCCGCCGACGCCGAAAGCGACGCTGCCGTAGAGCGCCTGGCCGCGCGACTGCAGCCGCCCTTTGAAAAGCTTGTGCACGTAGCCGATCGACGCGGCGTGGAAAGCGCCGAACGTGGCGGCGTGGAGTACCTGGGCGAAAAGCAGCGCGGCGAAGCTGTGCGCGAGCCATGCGATCACCAGGAAGCGCACCGTCGCCAGCGCAAAGCTCGTCAGCAGGATCTGGCGCAGGGTGTAGGCGCGATACAGCCTCGGCATCCATGCGAACACCCCGATTTCGCACGCGACCCCGAGCGCCCACAGCCATCCGGTCGCCGCTTTGCTGTAGCCCTCGCCCACCAGGTAGATCGAATAGAACGTGTAATACGGCCCGTGCGCCGCTGACATGAAAGCGCCTGCGCCGACGAGCGCGAGCACCTGCGGCCGCAGCATGAGCGCGGCGACCGACGCCTCCTCCGCGTGCGGAGTCACGCGTGCTTCGGGAACGAGCCACGCGCACGCGAGCATCCCGATCATCATCGCGAGCACGAGCACCGGCACCGCGGTGAGGCTGACGTAGTCGAGCACGTGGCCGACGCACACGACCGCGACGATGAACCCGACCGATCCCCAGACCCGGATGCGCCCGTAGCGCGAAGTCTCGTCGCCGAGATGCGTGAGGGTCGTCGCTTCCATGAGCGGGAGCGCCGCGCTCCAGAAGAAAGTCATGGCGAGGACGATCGCGAAGACGAGCGCGAACTGGGTTCCCGCGAATATGCCGAGAAAGACGAGCGTCCCCGCGACGCCGGTGAGCCGCACCACGCGCACCGGCGCGCTGCCGCGGTCGGCGAGCCAGCTCCACACGTGCGGCGCGACGATGCGGGTCACCTGCGGCAGCGCCATCACCGTGCCGATGTCGAAAGGCGTCAGCCCGACGCTTTCGAGATACAGGCCGAAGAACGGCGCGAACGTGCCGAGGTAAGCGAAGTAGAAGAAGTAGAAACCGGCGAGCCGCCGGAAAGGCAGGTGCCGCGCCACGGAGCTGCGCGGATCAGGCTTCGTCGGGCTCGGGGTCCTCGACCGCCGCGGGTTCGCGCAGCGTCGCGATCACCTCCGCCGGCGCCTGTGCGGCGATCCGCGGCGTCGCGGTGACGACGTCGGCGTTCTGCGCGCGGTGGCGCAAGGCATGATCGATGAGCGTCAGCGCCATCATCGATTCGCAGATCGGCGTCGCACGGATGCCGACGCACGGATCGTGACGCCCGTGGGTCTCGATGATCGCGGGCGCGCCGTTCACGTCGATGGTGTGGCGCGCGAGCCGGATGCTCGACGTCGGCTTGATCGCGACGTGCACCACGACGTCCTGCCCGGTCGAGATGCCGCCGAGGATGCCGCCGGCGTTGTTGCTGACAAAGCCTTGCGGGGTCATCTCGTCCGAATGCTCGGTGCCGCGCTGGGTGACCGCCGCGAATCCCGCGCCGATCTCGACGCCTTTGACCGCGTTGATGCTCATCATGTTGTACGCGAGATCGGCGTCGAGCTTGTCGTACACCGGCTCGCCCCAGCCGACCGGAACGCCCGAGGCGACGGTCGTGATCTTCGCGCCGACCGAATCGCCGGATTTGCGCAGCTTGTCCATGAATGCTTCGAGCTGCGGCACGAACACCGGGTCCGCGACGAAGAACGGATTGTCGTACACGCCGTTCCACGAGAGAAACGGGATCTCGATCGGACCGAGCTGCGACATGTAGCCGCGGATGACGACGCCGTATTTTTCATTCAGCCACTTCTTCGCGATCGCACCGGCGGCGACTCGCACCGCGGTCTCGCGCGCCGACTGGCGCCCGCCCCCGCGGTAATCGCGGATGCCGTATTTCTGCCAGTAGGTGTAGTCCGCGTGACCGGGCCTGAACTTGTCCTTGATTTTCGAGTAATCCTTGCTTTTCGCGTCGACATTGCGGATGAGCAGGCCGATCGGCGTGCCGGTCGTGCGGCCTTCGAAGACGCCGGAGAGGATCTCGACGCGGTCTTCCTCGTGGCGCTGGGTGACGTGGCGCGAGGTGCCGGGCTTGCGGCGGTCGAGCTCGGGCTGGATGTCGGCTTCGGAGAGCAGCATCCCGGGAGGGCAGCCGTCGACGACGCACCCGATCGCGGGGCCGTGGCTTTCGCCGAAAGACGTCACGGTGAAAAGCTTGCCGAGGGTGCTGCCTGACATGGGAAAAGCTCGAAAGAAATCAGGCGCGAGTTTAACATGGGCGTGCCTGTCCCCAGCCGTTGCGGCCGTGCAAGAAGGCCTCGCGAGCGAGAGGGAACGTCGCTTCGAGTACCAACGTGTGCACCCTCAACGAAGGGATCGACCATGGACCAGACGCGCCCGACTTGCGCCGCACCTGTCGTGCTCTACGAGCTGAACGAAGTGCCGTGGAGGGTGGTGGACTGGTACGTCCGGCAGCGTCCCGAATCGCATCTCGCGTCGGTGCTGCGCAGCGCCGACACCTATACCTCGGTCACGCGCGACGAAGGCGAGCTGCATCCGTGGACGACGTGGCCCACGGTGCATCGCGGCGTCTACAACACCGCGCACCACATTCGCTTCATCAACCAGGACCTGTCGGCGGCCGCGCAGTACCCGCCGCTATGGGAAGTGCTCGCCCGAGCCGGCAAGAAGGTCGGCGTCTTCGGCAGCATGCAATCGTATCCGCCGCCGCACGACCTGCCGTACGCGTTTTACGTGCCCGATACTTTCGCGCCGGCACCCGAGACGATTCCCGAACGCTACTCGTGCTTCCAGGTGGTGAACCTGCAGCAGACCCAGGCCGACGGCGCCATCGCGAAACCGGTGAAGCTCGACGCGCGTGTCGCCTGGAACCTCATGCGCCTCTTTCTCAACGGGCTCACGCCGAAGACCGCTTACCGTCTCGCGAAGCAGCTGCTCGACGAAAGAAAAGCCGGCATACACCGCGCGCGCCGCGCGATCCTCCAGGCGCCGGTCGCTTTCGACGTCTTCACGCACGCGCTTGCACGCAGCGACCCCGACTTCTGCACTTTCTTCACCAACCACGTCGCGGGAATCATGCACCGCTACTGGAAATACGCTTTCCCCGAAGACTTCGATTACCGCATGGACGGTGAAGCCGACGCTTTCCACGCGCAGAGCCTCGTCGTCGCGCTCGACTACGCGGACGAGCAGATCGGCTGCATGAAGCAGTACGTCGACCGCAGGAAAGGCCGGCTCTACATCGTGTCGAGCATGGGACAGGAAGCGATCGACCGCGGCGAGCACTGGCGCGAGATCCGCATCGAAGACCTCGGCCGGTTCGTGCGCGCGATCGGATATACCAAACCGTTCGAGCCGCGCATGGCGATGCATCCGAACTTCACCGTCGAGCTCGAATCTGCCGCGGATACCAGCGAATTCGTGCGTCTCGTCAGCGCATTGCACGGCGCGCACGGAAAACCGGCTTTCTACGACATCGACGTCGAAGGCAACACCGTGCTGTTTTCGATCGGCTGCAGCGCCGGACTCGTCGACGGCGGCGCGCTCTACCCTTCAGCCGGCGACGAAGCGTCCAAGCTTGCGTTCGAGAAGCTCGGCATCGTCCAGATGCAGCGCGACGGCGGCACCGGTTATCACCAGCCGCGAGGCATCGTGATCCGCTACGGCGCGGACATCACACCGAACGACAGCCGAGCCGACCTCGAGAGCATCGATATCGCGCCGCTGATCTTCGCCGACCTCGGCCTCGATCCGGAAGCAGACCTCGCGCGGTGGGGACGCCATTCCCCGCGTGCCGGCGTGCGCGCTGACTGAAGCTCGGTCGCCTGCCGCTTTAGTCGCCCTGCAGTTCCCGGTCTCCGGGTGGAACCGGCGCGACATAGCCGATCAAAAGCAGGCCTGCGCCCACGCCGAGGAACGACACGATGCGCGCGATCGTGCCGGTGTTGCTCAGGTCGTTGAGGAAAAGCTTCACCACGACCATGCCGAGCAGCACCGCGCCGGCGATCCACAGGCGGCGCCGTGAGCTGCGGGTCGCATACAGCATCAAGACGAAAGCGGCCGAGGTCCACAGTAAAGAGAATCCGGATTGGACCAGGACCGAACGCGACAGCGCGTCCCACTGGTAGGGCACATTCGCCCAGTAATGGAACGTCCGCAGCATCGCGCAGTTCACCCACAGGAAACCGAGCGCCGAGAGCGCGAGCACGGCTT
>JAQGNC010000171.1 GCA_028292065.1 Betaproteobacteria bacterium | reverse complement strand
CTCGGCATGATCGTGTGGGGCATCTGCCTGCGCTGGACGTCGGTCACCGGCGGCGAGAACGGGCTGCGCGGGTCGGTGCGGCCCGAATGGCTGGCGGGCGCACCCGCGCTGTATTACTTCGTGCTCGCGGTCGCCGCGACTGCGACGGCGCTGATGTGGCGCTTCGTGACCTCTCCTTTCGGGCTCACGCTGCGAGGCGTGCGCGAAAGCGAATCGCGCATGCGCGCGCTCGGCTACAACGTGCCGCTGCACGTGCTCATCGGCTTCATCGTGTCGGGATTCTTCGCGGGGACCGCCGGCGCGCTGTACGCGTTCTACAACAGCTTCGTCAGCCCTTCGAGCGTCGCGCTGGCGCAGTCGGTCGAAGGCCTGCTGATGGCGATCGTCGGCGGCATCGGCACGCTTTTCGGCGGCATCATCGGCGCCGTGGTGATCATCACGCTCGAAAACTGGGTCAGTCTCTACACCGAGCGCTGGTCGATGGTGCTCGGCTTCATGTTCATCGCCGCGATGATCTTCACGCCCGATGGACTGGTCGGTTCGGCCCGTGCGCTGCTGGCGAGGCGCCGCGCGCGCAGGCCCTGAAACTCGTAACCCAAGGTTCTTCAAACGTGGAGGTACGCATGGATCGTCGCAAGTTTCTGCAATCGGCCGGAGCCGCAGCATCGGTGAGCGCTGTCAACGCCGTCGGACCGTGGGTCCCGCAGGCGGCTGCGCAGACCGGCCCTATCCGCATCGGCCTGCTCGCGCCGCTCACCGGGGTCATCGCCGCCGGCGGCAAGGAGGTCGTCGAAGGCTTCAACCTGTACTGGGACCAGGCCGGGCGCAAAATCGGCGGGCGCACGATCGAGATCATCGTCGAGGATGACGCGAGCAATCCGGACACCGCGCTGCAGAAGGCACGGCGCCTGGTCGAGCAGCGCGACGTGCACATGCTGGTCGGCAACGTCCTCGCGAACACCGGTCTTGCGGTCGCCGAATACGTGAAAGGCAACGGCGTGCCGTATTTCATCCCGGTGATCGCCGCCGACGACCTCACGCAGAGGAAGCGCCTGCCGAACGTGATCCGGATCGCCGGCTATTCGGCGAGCCAGATGCCGCGGCCGCTCGCCGATTTCGCGCTGAAAAAAGGCGTGAAGAGCATCATCACGATCTCGCAGGACTACACCTTCGGCCACGAGCAGTGCGGCGGCTTCGCGCAGGTGTTCACCGAAGGCGGCGGCCGCGTCGTGAACCAGTTCTGGCACCCGCTCAACACCGCCGATTTCAGCCCTTATCTCGCGCAGATCCAGGGACTGAACGCCGAAGCGGTGTTCGCGATGGAAACCGGCGCGGACGCGACCCGCTTCATCCAGCAGTGGGCGAACTTCGGGATGAAGAACAAGCTGCAGCTCCTCGGCGCTCAGAACCTCACCGACCAGTCGGTCATCCGCACGCTCGGGCCCGAAGCCGAGGGCATCATCTCCGCCGCGCACTTCTGCGAAGGCGCGCCGAATCCGGCGACGAAGAAGTTCGTCGCCGCTTACGAGAAGGCGTACCAGAAGATGCCTTCGATCTACGGCTTTTCGCATTACTCCGGCGCGATGTGGCTCGCGGAGGCGATGAAGCGCGTCAACGGCAAGGTCGAAGACCGTGCGAAATTCCTCGATACGGTGCGCAAGGTCGAGCTCGTCAACTCCCCGCTCGGCAAGAAAGTGGTGCTAGACGCTTACGGCAACCCGGTCTACGACGTGTACATCCGGCAGGTCGCCAGGCGCGCCGACGGCAAGCTGTGGAACGTGCCGCTCGAGACTTATCCCAACGTGTCGCAGTTCTGGAAATACGATCCCGAGACCTTCATGAAGCAGCCGCCTTACACGCGCAGCTACCAGGGCATGAAGAAATCGTGACAGTCTCGCGCACGTCGCGGGCGCGGCCGGCGTGACCGGCCCCGCCACACCGCTCCTGCGTCTGACGTCGGTGAGCGTCGCTTTCGGCGCGCTGCGAGCGGTCGACGGCGTGTCGCTCGCGGTCGCGCCGGGAGAGCGGCGCGCGATCATCGGCCCCAACGGCGCGGGCAAGACCACGCTGTTCAACGCGATCGCCGGTGAAGCTGCGGTGACCGGCGGCGCCGTGTCTTTCGGCGACAAGGACGTCACGCGGCTCAGCGCGCACCGCCGCGCGCAGCTCGGCATCGGGCGTACCTTCCAGATCACCAACCTCTTCGGCGGGCTCACCGTCGAAGAAAATCTCCGGCTCGCGGTGCGCGGCCTCACCCGCCGCAAATTCGCGATATTGAGCAACGGCACGCCGCGCGGCGCCGAAGCGCTCGCGGTCGAGAGCGCGCTCGACCACAGCGGCATGATCGCGCGCCGCAGCGTGCTCACCCGCACCCTCTCCTACGGCGAGCAGCGCCAGCTCGAGCTCGCGATGGCGCTCGCTGCACGGCCGAAGTTGCTGCTGCTCGACGAGCCCGCGGCGGGCCTCTCGGCCGCCGAGCGCACACGGATGGCGGAAGTGATCAGCGCACTGCCGCGCGATCTCACGCTGGTGCTGATCGAGCACGACATGGATCTCGCGCTCAAGCTGGTCGACTCGGTCACGTGCCTGCACTTCGGACGCGTGCTGGTCGAAGGCAATCCGGACGCGATCCGCGGCAACGCCCAGGTGCAGGAGGTCTATCTCGGAACGCCCCGCCATGCTTGAAGTGCGCGATCTGCACAGCTATTACGGCGACGCCCATATCCTGCGCGGCGTGTCGTTGACGGTGCCCGACGGCAAAGTCGTCGCCCTGCTCGGCCGCAACGGCATGGGCAAGACCACGCTCATCCGCTCGATCATGGGCCTCACGCCGCCGCTGGTGCGCGAAGGCAGCGTGACCAATCGCGGCGGCGAGTTGCGCGGTCTCGCGCCGCACCGGATCGCGCGGCAGCGCATCGGCCTCGTGCCGCAGGGGCGGCGCCTCTTCGCTTCCCTCACCGTGGCCGAGCACCTGACGCTCGCCGCGCGCCCGGCACTGACCGGCGAAGCCTGGAC
>JAQGNC010000126.1 GCA_028292065.1 Betaproteobacteria bacterium | reverse complement strand
TTTACGCACGCGACGTAGCTTTCGCCTGCGGTTTTCATGCGTTGCGCATACGGCCCGGCCTCGCTCGAGTCCGGCGTGTTCGCGCAGCCTGCGACCAGTACCGCGCACGCGAGAAGGTGCAGGGCGGCGGCTGCGACCCGCGCACCTGTGCGGACCGAACCGCCGGGACATTCGATTGGACTCATTCGCTACTCTACGCGTCCGGGGATTTGAGCGCGTGTTGCAAACGTCATGCCCTTGGCCGGGTCGTTAATGCCAGCGGAATATGCCGCGACCGGCACCCGGACGCGCCGGCGTGTTCGGTACGCCCCTTGCCCCTGCAATGGCGGCAGACCGCCGCGACCCGCGTAACCCCGCACGCATGACGACGAGGCAGTTCCTGACGCTGATGAAGCGCGCGCTGAGCGCCTGGTCCGACGACTACGCGCCGAGCATGGGGGCTGCGCTGTCTTATTACACCCTGTTTTCGATCACGCCGATGCTCGTGATCGTGATCGCGATCGCCGGTTTCTTCTTCGGCGACGACGCGGTCCGCGGCGAGGTCTTTGCGCAACTGAACGGACTGCTCGGCGCCGAGGGGGCGAGCGCGGTCGAGCAGATGCTCCAGAGCACCAACAAGCCGGCGGAGGGCGCCATCGCGGCACTGATCAGCATCGGCGTGCTCATCCTCGGCGCGACCACCGTGCTCGGTGAATTGCAGAACGACCTGGACCGCATCTGGCGCGCGCCTTCGGTGACCCGGCGCGGCGGCGTTCGCGGCTTCGCGCGCTCGCGGCTCCTCTCGATCGCGACGATCCTCGGTATCGCGTTCATCCTGGTCGTGTCCCTCGTCTTCAGTGCGGTGCTCGCGGCCGTAGGCAAGTGGTGGGGCGCGTGGTTCGGCGGCTGGGAGCTGCTCGCACACGTGCTCGACCTGTTCGGGAGCTTTGCGCTGATGACCGTGCTGTTCGCGCTGATCTACAAGATCGTGCCGAGCGTGCACATCCAGTGGCGCGACGTGTGGGTCGGCGCTGCGGTCACGTCGATGCTGTTCGCGATCGGCAAGGTGCTCATCGGCCTTTACCTGGGGCGCAGCGGCGTCACCTCGGGCTTCGGCGCGGCGGGCTCGCTCGTGCTGCTCATGGTGTGGGTGTATTACTCCGCGCAGATCTTTCTGATAGGCGCCGAGTTCACGTGGGTTTACGCGCACGAATACGGCTCTCGCCGGGGCGGCGGTACGCCGCAGGCCGCGCCGGTGCGTGCGTCTTGACGATGGGCCGCGTCTGTGACAGGAACGTCGCGGCGTGGCCGCACGTGCGACGTGTGCGGCCTGCGAAGCATCGCGTGCTCATGACGGTCGGATACGTCATCGGCATCGAGGCTCTCGCCGCACAGGAATTTTGTCAAAAAATCGTTGCGAAATCGGTTCGCTGTGCGTATATTTCCCGCCAGTTACCTGCTGACATAACGCCGCCCGAGTAGAACGGCACGCAACAGGCACGACCCGCGTGAGCTGCGCGAGGTCGGCGAGCGTTGAGTCCAGGATTGGGTCCACTCAGGAGGGCAGAACTGACGATGACTATGAACCTGGTGCTCGCCACGGGCCTGGCTTACGCCTTTATCGGTGCGCTGATCATGTTCGCTTCGCACCGGGCCCTCTACCGCAGAGCGACCCAGATCGTCGCCGGTTATCCCAGAGTGCTCGCAGCCTTGCGCGCACAACGTCACGACGGCCGCTTCGGCCTCATCGTTCTTCTTTCAGGAAATCTGCTGCAGGTGCTGGCGGCGTGCGGTTACAGCGCGCCGCTCGGGCTGTGGCGTTTCCCCGCGGCGCTCGCCGTCGGTGCGCTCGTGCTCTATGGCGTGTGGCGCCTGCTGGTCTCGCGCCGGGTCTCCCGCGGAGCGACCGCGGTCAGGCAGGCGCGTTTCGATCCCAAGCGATCTTACGAAACGCGGCGCTCGCGCGTGCTGCTCGATGCGGCGCGCCGGGAAGCCGCCAACAAGCTCGCGAGAGAGCAGGCCAAAGGCCCGCGCGACCGCAGCGTCGTGTATCTCGCGCACGAATGGGAATGCCGCTGGTGGAGCGATCGGCTCGGGGTCACGACCGATGTCCTGAGAGCCGCGGTTCGCCAGGTGGGACCCATGGTCGCCGACATCGAGCGCCATCTGGCGCGCCGCAGCCGCGGCCGCTACGCCCTCGCCGCCTGAAGCGGCGGCAAACCCTTTCCTGTTTTAGCGGTTCCCCCGAATTCGAGCGGCAGCCGCCGGCTGCCTCAGCGCCTGCGTGCCGGTCCCGTGCTCGCGGTCTGATGCTTCGCGGGCTCGGCGCGACGCGCTCGCGTGCGTGCGTCTTTCGCAGACCTGGCTCTCGCGTAACCGTGGGTGACTGCGTCGTCGATGCATTCGTCGATCCCCGCGAAGTTTCGGCGGCTTTCAGTGACGGTGTGACGATCGGTGCACCGCCAGATCCAGCTCTCGTCGTAGCGCTGAAGAAAATCCCAGATCATCGCGTCCCCCTTCGATCCGTTCGCCCCGCGAATGACAAAGCACGCGCTGCTGCCCGTGCCGTCTTGCGCTGATTGCTCAGGCGCGCGCGGATGCGCTGCCCGGCTTGGAGTCTCGATACGATTGCGCATGGTGTTGCACGCGTGCAGCCAAGGTCAATGGAGAAACTTTGACGCGCGCAAAAAGAACTCAGCCCTGCGCGCCTCACGTGATGCAGGCGTAAGGGTTATTTGCGCAGCACGCCTCGCGCGGCGCGCGCGCTCAGGCACGGATTGACTTACGTGCGATCGGCGCGGGCTCGAATCACCCGTGAAAGCCGTGCTGGCGCGCATCCTCGATGGCCGCGCGCAGCGACTGAAAGCTTTCAAGCGACGCGGCGGTGGACGCGCCGTCGCTGCCGCGGCATTCCCAGCGCCAGTGCGGCGTGCCGTTCGCACCGTCGCAGCGAAAAACCCACTGCCGCGCAGTGCCGGTGTCGGAGATGTTGTTCACAACGTGTGATACGCAGTATCCATGCCACGCGTGCGGCAGCTGTCTGCAACGAAACGTTGGGAGGGATGACGACGTCACGGCGATGACGCCGTCATTGAACGACGCCGCCGCGCGTGGCGCGTGATGCGATGGCGCGGTCAGGGGGAGGCGGCACGTGCGAAGACCGCCGCTCGCAAGCGAACACCGCGCTCGTGCAGGATACGTGCCGCTCGCAGCGGCCCGACGCG
>JAQGNC010000103.1 GCA_028292065.1 Betaproteobacteria bacterium | reverse complement strand
TTCGGCCACAGCTACGGCGCGTGGCTGCACGAGGCCTCGCACGGGCGCGACGAGCGGCCGGTCGTGACCTTCAGCGAGCCCAAGTCGATCAGCCGCGAGACCACTTTCGAAGACGACCTGCACCCGGTGCGCGACCGCGAGCAGCTTTCGCGCATATTCACCGATCTCTGCGTGCGCGTCGCTGACGACCTCCAGCGCAAGGGCTACGTCGGCAAGACGATCGGCCTGAAGCTGCGCTACGACAACTTCAAGACCGTCACGCGTGACTGCACCATAGACGCGCCGACTCGCGACCCGGTGCGTATCCGCCGCGCCGCGGGCGAATGCCTGAAGCGCGTCGCGCTCGATCGCCGCATTCGCCTGCTCGGCGTGCGCGTGGGCACCCTGAGCAAGCCCGGCAGCGAGCCGGAGGTCCCCGAGCCGCAAAGCGGCCTCGTCACTGCCGCGCTTTTCGACTGAGGCGCGCCCTGCCACTACGACGCGGACCCGTCGGGACTGCGCCGGTCAAGCTCCCTCGCCCCGCAGTAGCGGGGAGAGGGTCGGGGAGAGGGGAAACAAACGCGTACAATCCCCGCGCGCTTCACGAACGGCGCCGCATGCCAGAGGAATCACCGGTTGCAAACCCCGAACATCATCGAGATCCGCGACCTGCAGTTCACTTGGCCGCGCCAGGGCGCCCCGTGTCTCGACATCGCGCACCTCGACATCGCCTCCGGCGAGCGCGTTTTCATCCACGGTCCGAGCGGCAGCGGCAAGAGCACGCTGCTCGGGCTTCTGGGCGGTGTGCTGGTCGCGCAACGCGGAACGATCAGCGTGCTCGGCACCGCGCTCGCGCGTGTGCCCGCCGCCGCGCGCGACCGCTTTCGCTCGGATCACGTCGGTTTCGTTTTCCAGTTGTTCAACCTCGTGCCGTATCTGCCGGTGCTGGAGAACGTCATGCTGCCGTGCCGCTTTTCCGCGCGGCGCAGGACGCAGGCGCTCGCGGCCGGCGTATCGGTGCGTGACGAGGCGGTCAGGCTGCTCTCGCATCTCGGCATCGCCGCGAACCTGCTCGAGCGGCCGGTGACCGAGCTGAGTGTCGGCCAGCAGCAGCGCGTCGCGGCCGCGCGAGCGCTGCTCGGACGGCCCGAGATCGTCGTCGCCGACGAGCCGACTTCGGCGCTCGACGCCGACCTGCAGGCGGCTTTCCTGCGCCTGTTGCTGCAGGAATGCAGCGCGGCCGGCGCGACGCTGCTCTTCGTGAGCCACGACCGGCGCCTCGCGGGCGAATTCACCCGCGAGATCGCGCTGCCGTCGATCAACGCCGCGCGGGCGCACGAGGCGCTCGCGTGAGACATCTGCTTTATCTCGCGTCGCGCAGCGCGTGGAACCGCCGTCTCACGCTGAGCCTCACGCTGACCGCCATCGCGCTCAGCGTCGCGCTGCTGCTCGGCGTGGACCGCGTGCGCCGCGACGCGCGCGAAAGCTTCGCGCAGTCGGTCTCGGGCACCGATCTCGTCGTCGGCGCGAGGACGAGCCCGGTGCAGCTGATGCTCTATTCAGTGTTTCGCATCGGCGAGGCGACGAGCGGCATGCAATGGGATAGCTATAAAAAGCTCGCCGCGCATCCGCTCGTGAAATGGGCGATCCCGCTGTCGCTCGGGGATTCGAACCACGGCTATTCGGTGGTCGGCACGACCGCCGACTACTTCGAGCACTTCCGCTACGGCGGCGGTGTAGCGCTCGCTTTCACCGGCGGCAAACCCTTCGGGAGCATCTTCGAGTCGGTGGTCGGCGCCGAAGTCGCCGAGCGGCTCGGCTACCGCGTCGGCGAGCGCATCACGCTCAATCACGGCGGCGAGGTCGGCCACGCGGAACACGGCGACAAGCCTTTCACCGTCGTCGGCATCCTCGGGCGCACCGGCACGCCGGTCGATCGCTCGGTGCACGTGCCGCTCGAAGCGATCGAAGCGATACACCTCGACTGGCAGGGGGGCGCGCCGATACCCGGGGTATCGATTCCCGCCGAGCACGTGCGCAAGTTCGATCTCACGCCCAAAGCGATCACCGCGGTGCTGGTCGGGCTCAAAAGCCGCGCGGCGGTGTTCCGGATGCAGCGCGTGGTCAACGAATATCCGGGCGAGGCGCTGGTGGGGGTGATGCCGGGCGTCGCGCTCGCGCAATTGTGGCAGGTCGTCGGGATCGCTGAGCGCGTGCTGCTCGCGGTCTCCGCGATGGTGGTCGCGGTCGGCCTCGCCGGCCTCGTCGCGGTCGTGCTCGCCGGGCTTAACGAGCGCCGGCGCGAAATCGCGATCCTGCGTTCGGTCGGCGCACGCCCGCGCGACATCTTCATGCTGCTGATGATCGAAGCGGTGGGGATCACGGTCGCCGGCGCGCTCGCCGGCGTCGCGCTGCTCGGTATTCTCACGCTCGCGCTCGCGCCGCTCGCGGCGGCTCGGTATGGGCTTATCATCGAGCCCACGTTCATCGCGGGCGGGGAAGGGTTTCTGCTCGCGGCGGTGGTCGCGGTCGGCGTGCTCGCGAGCCTCGTTCCGGGTTACCGCGCGTACCGCCTGTCGCTCGCCGACGGCTTGACGCCGCGTTTATGAGTACTGCCGTCTATCGCTTTCAGCGATATCCGGCCGGAGATCTATAGAGGGCTGCCGGCGATCGCTTCGCGCGATATCCGGCTGACGACAGGCGTGTTTATGCTGAAAACATCATGGGTGAACGCGATCGGCGCGACGCTCGCAGCGGTGGCGCTGTGGCTCGGCGCCGCGGTCGCCGCGGACACGACCGATTACAAGCTCGGCGACCGCCTGCCGCAGAAATCGGGCGCCGTCACCGCCGGCTTCAAGGAAGTGCCGTGGGACGCGCTGGTGCCCGCGAACTGGGACCCGGCCAAAGAGCTCGGCGCGCTGGACCTGTCGACTTTGAACGACTCCGACCCGCGCGCGATGAAAGCGCTCGAGAAGCTCAAGGCGGCGATGGATAACGCGCCGATCGTTCCCGCGATCAACGGCTCACGCGTTCGCATCGCCGGCTTCATGGTTCCGCTCGACGGCATCAGGGGCCAGATCACCGAATTCCTGCTCGTGCCTTATTTCGGTGCGTGCATCCACACGCCGCCTCCGCCGTCCAACCAGATCATCCACGTGATGCCGACGAAACCCTACAGGACCGACCAGGCGATGGAAGCGGTGTGGATCAGCGGCACGATCGAGACCGTGCGCGCCGAGACCGGGATGGGCAACGCGGGCTATCGTATGAAAGCGGAAGTCGTCACCACTTATAAGCGGTAAGAGTAGCGCAGGCGCCCGCCTGCAGCGCGCTGCACGCGCGCCTGCGCTACGACTTCGTCACTGAAT
>JAQGNC010000095.1 GCA_028292065.1 Betaproteobacteria bacterium | reverse complement strand
GATGCTCGCGATGCCGTTGTCGACCGTGATGAGCACGTCGGGCTTCAGGCGCTCGTGCGCGAGCCGGACGATCTCGGGGGTGAGGCCGTAGCCGTATTCGAAACGGTTCGGCACGAGATATTCGACTCGCGCGCCGAATGCTCGCAGGGCGCGGATGCCGACCGCGCACGCCGTCGCGCCGTCGGCGTCGTAATCCGCAACGATCAGCAGGCGCGATTGCGCATGAATGGCATCGGCGAGCAGCTTCGCCATCTCGCCGAGGTTGAGCATGGCCTCGAGCGGATGCAGCCGCGTGAACGCATCGTCGAGCTCGGGCAGGCCGGTGACGCCGCGCGCCGCGTAGACGCGTGCGAGCAGGGGATGGCAGCCGGCGGCGACGAGCTGCGACACCACTTCCGCAGGCACGGTGCGCTCGATGATGAGAGGGGCGTTCATGCGTACGCCGAAAGCGGCTGCGGCCGGCGCCACAGCTTGAGGAGATCGGCGCGATTGACCGTGTAGCGGCAGCTCGCCTCGGCGCCGAGTGCCACCACGGTCAGCGCCGAAAGACGGCCTTTGCGCAGCGCCTCGACGAGCGGCGCGAACCATTGCGCTTCGAGCGCCTCGATGCGCGTGCGCCAGGCGTGCGCGTCGTCGTAAGCGACCGCGGTGGCGAGCTGATCGAGCGTGACCAAGTGCGGCGAGTGGCTCGAGTCGCGCGCGCGCTCAGGCGTAGCCAGCCAGGCGGAAGCATCGGCGGGCAGTGCAGCGGCAGGGACGTCCGCGACCGCCGCGAGCGCGGTCGCCACCGCATCGTCGCTGGCGACCGATGCGAAGTGGCGGCCCTGGACCATGGGTGTGACGCCTCCGCCCCAGAACCACACGCTGTTGACCGCCGGCTCGCCGCGCGTTTCGCGGGCTTCGTTGACCGGGTGCTCGTGGAGCACCATCTGCGCCTCGTTGAAGCGGCCGTGCCACGCGAGCGCGTCGGCGCCGGCCGGCAGGTGGCGCTGAACGTCCTGGCCCGCGACTTCGCCGACGGTGTGCGTCAGCAGGTCGGGTGTGCGAGAGACCTTGACGTACCAGCGCTTCGGATGCGGCGCGGCGAAAATGAGGTCGGACCCTTCGAAGTGAGCGTTCAGTGCCGCGACCAGCACTTGCGCTTCGTCGGCGGACACGTCGAAGAGCGCGCTGTGCACCACTCGCAGCCCTTCGCGGCCGACCTTGATGTGCACCGGGTCGGCGCGCAGCCAGTACGCGCCTTCGGGATGGCCGCCGTCGACCGCGAGGGTGAGCGGGGCGACGGGCCAGTCGTGCTGGCGCTCGACTTCGAAAGCCTGGCACAGCCACGCTTCGGGAGTGACCGGGGAATAGCGCTCTTCATGCGCGCGTGCGAGCACGAGGGAAAGCGCCGGCAGCTCCAGGCCCCGCGCCACGATGTCCGCCGTCGCGCGAGGCCAGAACAGATGCGGTATGAGCAGCGTGCATTGCATGGCGTTGGTTGCCGCGCAGTTTAGCTTGTTTGAAGGAGGAGGCGGGAGGCGGGAGGCGGGAGGTGTGAGGCGGGAGGCAGCACGGCGTGAGGAGTGAGGCGTGAGGGGTGAGGCGCAAGGGCGGGACTGGCGCGATCTCACTCGCTCGCCTCACGGCCTCACACCTCACACCTCACGCCTCACCCTCACGCCTCACCCTCACGCCTCACCCCTCACGCCTCACTCGCCCAAACACGCTAAACTGCGCCTTTCGTTTTTTCCGCCCCTTAAGTGAATTCATACGAGCTGTTCATCGGGCTGCGCTACACGCGGTCCCGGCAGCGCACGCGCTTCATCTCGGTCATCTCGCTGATCTCCATCGTCGGCATCGCGCTCGGCATGACGGTGCTGATCACGGTGCTGTCGGTGTTCAACGGTTTCCAGCGCGAGGTGCGCACGCGCATGCTGAGCGCCGTGGCGCATATCCAGGTGAGCGACCTCAACGAGCGCCTGAGCGACTGGCGCGCGGTGGCTGATGCGGTCAAGCGTCATCCAGAGGTCAAGGGAACCGCGCCGTACGTCACCGCGCAGGGACTGCTCACGAGCGGCGGCAACGTTCACGGCGCGTTCCTGCGCGGCATCGTTCCGGAGCTCGAGGACACCGTCGACGACCTCTCGCGCAACATGCGCAGCGGACAGCTCTCGGCGTTGAAGCCCGGCGAATTCAGCATCATCCTCGGCGACGCGCTCGCGCGTCAGCTCGGCGTGGTTCCCGGAGACGTGATCGTGCTCGTCGCGCCGCAGGGGCAGGTCACCCCCGCCGGGGTCATCCCGCGCCTGCGCCAGTTCACCGTGGTCGGCACCTTCAACGTCGGTCATTACGAGATCGACTCGACGCTCGGGCTCATCCACATGGAAGACGCGCAGCGCCTCTACCGCATGGGCACCGACGTGACCGGCGTGCGGGTGAAGCTCGACGACCTCTTCAAGGCGCCGCAGGTCGCGCGCGAGCTGCTGCCCTTGCTGCAGCCGACCAACACCGTGCTCGACTGGACCCGGATGAACGCCACGTACTTCCGCGCGGTCGATCTCGAGAAGCGCATGATGTCGCTGCTGCTCTTCTTCATCATCGCGATCGCGGCTTTCAACCTGGTCTCGAGCCTCTTCATGGTGGTGAAGGAAAAGAACGCCGACATCGCGATACTGCGCACCCTCGGCGCGTCTCCCGGCGGCGTCCTGCGAGTCTTCATGATCCAGGGCGTGCTGATCGGTTTCGTCGGCGTGCTGTTCGGGATCGTCTTCGGCATCATCGGCGCGCTCAACGTCGACACGATCGTGAGCTTCGTCGAGCACGTCTTCGGCTTCAAGTTCCTGCCGCAGGATGTCTACCAGATCAGCGACCTGCCGTCCGAGCTGCGCGCGCAGGACGTGATCGTCACCGCCATCACCGCGTTCGTGCTGGCGTCGCTCGCAACCATTTATCCCAGCTGGCGCGCGTCGAAAGTGAATCCGGCGGAGGCGCTGCGTTATGAGTGATCCGCAGACGCAGGCGAGCGTGCTGTCGTGCCGCGGTCTCGCCAAGATCTACAAACAGGGCAAGGTGGAAGTGCCGGTGCTCATGGGCATCGATCTGGACGTCGGGCGCGGCGAGCGCGTCGCGATCGTCGGTGCGTCGGGCTCCGGGAAAAGCACGCTGCTGCACCTGCTCGGCGGCCTCGACGAGCCCACGCGCGGAGAGATCCGCGTGCTCGGCGCCGACATCCGTGTCCAGACCGAGGCCGAGCGCGGCTACACCCGCAATCGTTCGCTCGGTTTCGTCTACCAGTTCCACCATCTGCTGCCCGAGTTCAGCGCGATGGAGAACGTCGCGATGCCGCTCCTCATCAGGCGTCTGCCCAAAGCCGAGGCATACAAGGAAGCGTCGGACATGCTCGGGCGCGTCGGTCTTTCCCACCGGCTCACGCATACGCCGGGCGAGCTCTCCGGAGGCGAGCGGCAACGCGCCGCGCTCGCGCGCGCGCTGGTCACGAAGCCGGTATGCGTGCTGGCCGATGAGCCGACCGGCAATCTCGACCGCCACACCGCCGAGACCGTTTTCGAGCTGATGATGGAGCTCAACCAGACCCTCGGCACCAGCTTCGTGATCGTCACCCACGACCGGCAACTCGCGTCGCGCGCGAATCGCGTGCTCGAGCTGGTCGACGGCGTTCTGCAACAAGCGTAGCCGCAGCGCGCATGTCGCGGGGCTGTCATTGCGAGGAACGCAGTGACGAAGCAATCCCGAGGCGCTCGCGAGGTCAGCGTGCTCTAGCGTGCGCCACGAGATCGCCACGTCGCGCTTGTTCGCTCCTCGCGATGACCCGCTGCTGCGCTGGCGGGGTCAGACCCCGGTTTTGTCGGTTGGGGTCTGACCCCGGCTTTCGGTGGCCGTGACCTCGAAAAGCTTCGCCGCGACCGCATCCTCGTAGAACTTCCCGTCCTCGAGCGCCTGCGTCATCACGAAGTGCGGCGCCGAGCGCTTGATGAGCATCGGCACGAGCGTGGCGGCGCCGATGATGGCGAAGCCCGACCACAGCGAACCGCTCAACGCGAGCGCGGTCCCGAGACCGAGCACCGGCAGCATCACCAGCGGCAGCAGCAGGCGCGCGCTCATGAAGCGCGCCGCGGCCTTGCGGTCGATGTCGACGCGTATGGAACCGGCGCGATAGCGCTCGCTGAATTCGGCGTGGGTCATGGCGACTCGATCAGCGGAACTTCAGACCCACGCGCGAGACCCGCCCGTCTTCCGCGGTCTCGCGTATCACGAACTCGACGCGGCCGACTTTCAGCCGGTCCCCGACCACCGGCCGCTTGCGGAACACGCGCTGCAGGTACACCCCGAGGCTGACGTCTCCCGCGCCCGGCGGCATCTCGACCCCGTAGAACGCCGCGATGTCGCCGAGACCCGCATCGGCATCGAGCACCAGATCGCCGAAGAACTTGTGCTCTTCCAGTCTTTCGGGATGGTGAGGCGCGATGAACGCGCGATTCAGCGTATCGACGTGAGCGGCGGAGGCGATGACGTATACGCGGTCGCCCGGCTGGAGATCCGCGACGCTCCCGGGAGACTCGAGCCGGTGGTTGCGCAACACCCCGGCGAGCGACGCCTGCTCGGGCAGAGGCAGATGAGCGAGCGCGGTTCGCAGCGCCGGACTGTCTTCGGAGAGGTCGTAGCGCATGAGCTCGAGGTCCCAATGGCCCGCGGTTCCGAGGTCATAGCGTCCGGCCGGCACCGACGCCGGAGGCACTTCGAGCTGGAGCAGCCGCGCCGCGGGAGCGACAGTCCAGCCCTGCACGAAAAGCGAGACCAGCACGACGAAGAACCCGACGTTGAAAAACAGCCACGCGTTCTCGATGCCGGCGACCAGCGGAAAGATCCCGAGGATGATCGGCACCGCGCCGCGCAGGCCCACCCACCCGATGAAAGCCTGCTCGCGCCACGGAAAGCCGAAAGGCGCGAGACACAGCACCACCGCGAGCGGCCGCGCGACGACGATCAGGACCACGGCGACCGCGAGGGCGAGGTGAGCGACGCCGAGCAGGTCCTTCGGCGTCGCGAGCAGGCCGAGCACCAGAAACATGCCGATCTGCGCGAGCCACGCGAGGCCGTCGTGCACGCGCAGGATGTTCTGCGCCGAGTGCACCTGCCGGTTGCCCATCACGAGCCCCGCGACATAGATCGCGAGAAAGCCGCTGCCGCCGATGCTCGCGGTCGCGCCGAACACCGCGAGCGCCAGCGCCGAGGCGAGCAGGGGATAGAGCGCCTGCGCGAGCTCGAGCCGGTTGATGATGCTCACCATGAGATAGCCGCCGGCGAGTCCTGCGATGCCGCCGATGCCGAGCTCCGACACCAGGCGCCACGCGACACCCCAGTCGAGGCCGGTCTTGCCGGCGGCGATCGCCTGCACCAGCACCAAGGTGAGGAACACCGCCATCGGATCGTTGCAGCCCGATTCGATTTCTAGCGTCGCGCTCACGCGCCGTTTGATCGCGAGTCCGCGCGCCGACAGCACCGAGAAGATGGCCGCGGCGTCGGTCGAGCCGACGATCGCGCCGAGCAGCAGGCCTTGCAGCCACGTGAAGCCGAACAGCCATACCGCGAACAGCGCGATCACGCCCGCGGTGACCGCGACCCCGACGGTGGCGAGCACGACCCCGGGCCCGATGCCCACGCGGACCGTCTGCGCGTGCGTTCGCATCCCCCCGTCGAAGAGGATGATGCCGAGCGCGATCGAGCCGATGAGATAGGTGAGCTCGACGTCGTAGAACTGGATGCCGCCGGGGCCGTCTTCGCCGGCGAGCATGCCGAGGACGAGAAAGACGAGCAGCAGCGGCGTGCCGGCGCGCGAGGCGAATGCGCTGACGATGACGCTGGCAGCGACCAGCGCGGCGCCGATCAGGATGAGATGGTTGGCTTCGTGCAATTCAGTGTTCTATGTCAGGTATCGAGTGCGTTTCACTCGACCCGAACACTTAACACTAAACATTCCCGTTGTCAGCAGCGGCCGACAACGGGTCGAGGCTGCGCCACAGGTACCACGTCGCGACCGAACGCCACGGCGCCCATGCTTTGGCGATGCGCCGCATCTTGAGCTTCGACAGCGGGCGGCCGGCGTTGTACTGGAGGCTCATCGCGCGCTGCAGCCCGATGTCGTCGAGCGGGAGCACGTCGGGGCGCGCCATGTAGAAGATGAGGAACATCTCGGCGGTCCAGCGTCCGATGCCTTTGACTTGCGTGAGCTCGGCGATCAGCGCTTCGTCGTCGAGCGCGTTCCAGCTCGACGGGTCGAGCGCGCCCGACACGAAACGCGCGGCGAGGTCGGAGAGATAAGCGCACTTCTGGCCGGACAACCCGCACGTGCGCAACCGCGCGAGATCGGCGGCGGCGAGGTTGGCCGGCGTGACCTCGACGATCTCCGCGACGAGCCGATCCCATACGCTCGCCGCGGCTCTGACCGAGATCTGCTGACCGACGATCGCGCGCGCGAGCGTGGAGAACGCGTCGCCGCGGCTGCCGAGCGCCAAGCCTTCGTAGCGCGTGGCGAGCCTGGAAAACACCGGATCGCGCGCGACGAGCTCGCGAGTGGCTTCGTTCCAGTAATCGGGCGTGCTCATCGCTGGACCTGCTGCGCCCGTTTGA
>JAQGNC010000037.1 GCA_028292065.1 Betaproteobacteria bacterium | reverse complement strand
AAGCGGGTCTCGACCTTCCCGCCGCAACGCCAGCAGCGTCCCGCCTCCACCAGACTGTCCGCCAGGGTCGTCGCACACGCGTCGCACCAGTTGGCGGCGGCCCGCCGGCGCACGCAGTAGCCGGCTTCGAGCAGCTTCAGGAAAACCCACTGCACCCAGCGGTAATAGTCAGCGTCGTGATAAGCCGAGATTCGGGTGCGGTCGTGGCTCAGGCCGAGACGCACGAGTTGCGCCAGCATCGCCTCGCTGCAGCGGCGCGCGAGCGCTTCGGGATGACAGCCCTGCTCCCGCGCCGCGAGCTCGTTCGGCAGCCCGAACGTGTCGAAACCGGTCGTGTAGAGCACGTCGTAGCCGCACATGCGCCGGAAGCGCGCGCCGGCATCGGCGGCGATGTAGTTTCGCGCGTGGCCCAGATGCAGATCGCCGTTGGCGAAAGGCGGCAGCTCGACGATGAACCACTTCGGCTGGTCCGCGCGCCGAACCGCTTCGAAGATGCGCGCGCCATGCCAGCGGGCCTGCCATCGAAGCTCGATTTCGCGCGCATCGTAGGCATGGCTCTGTGGCTCCACGGCCTTCGAATCGAGAGGCATGGTCGGGCGCTCAATCCCGGCACTTCGTGGCGAAAAGCTCGGCGATATACGCCGGCGACAGCACGTCGGCCGCGGCGAGCAGGTACGCGAGATACGCCCTGTCCGGCAGCAGGTTCGGCCGGATCATGCGCGGGTTGGCGATGTAGGTCGCCGCACGGATCAGGTCGCCCGACGCCGGGTCGCGAACGAATACGTAATCGCGCGTGTAATGGTGCGGCACGAGCTCGACCGCGTCGAGGATGTCGAGGCCTCTGGCGCTGACGACATTCAGGGTACCCTCGACGCGCCCCTTCGCGTCCGGAACGATATTGGCGAAGCCGATGCGATCGTCTTTCGACGACACCTTGTCGAAAGCGAGCCGGTAGCGCTCGAGGATGCAGTGACGCCGCTCGGCAAGGCTTTCGTCACCGCGGCGCAGACGCTCGCGCAGACGGGGCGCGTCCATGTTGGAACCGTACGCGAAATAGCAGATGCGGTGCGTCATCAGCCGCCCCCCTTCAGCAGTAGTCCGCCGCGGCGGACGCCGCAGCCGCGCCGCTGACGGCACGGCCGGAGAATGACCAGGCTACCGGTGCTTCATCAGGCTGGCCAATGCCGAATCATTGTCCGAGCCGCTCGCTTCGAGCTGCGCGACGACCGCGGCGCGGTCCCTCGCGGAGCGGTTCTGACTCAGCTTCAATTTACCCTCGATGCGCCCGATTTCGATGCGGATTCCGACGATCTCGCGCAGCAGGGGCTCATCGTATGAAGGCTGCCACGGACGCTCCTGCGTGCTCTCGAAGCGTGCGGTGAGGCGCTCGACGATATCAGCCACGCTCGCGGTGTCGTGGAGTGTCCTGACCGCCCCATAAACGTGCACGGCGGTGTAATTCCAGGTCGGTACACCCGGATCGACGTACCACGACGGCGATATGTACGCGTGCGGCCCCTGGAATATGACGAGCGCTTTGGCATCGCCGGAGAAATCCCGCCACTGCGGATTGGCACGCGCGACGTGCGCAAGCAAGGTGTGCGTTTGGCGATCGTAGATGAAAGGCACGTGGCTCGCCGCGGGAACGCCGTCGCGGCTCGAAACGAGCGCACCGAACGGGTATCGGTCGACCAATGCGCCGAGTGTCTCGTGGTCGTCTTCGCGGAAGGGCTCGGGAATGTACATGGCGAGTCGGCGACGGCTTTCGTGCACAGGGCGGATACGCCACACGGATACGCCACATATTAGGCTTAGAGCCGCAGGCGCGCCATCGGCCGCTGCGAGTCGATCCGCGTCTCAGACGCTGCGCCGGTCGAGCGATACCGCCTTGATCATCGCGTGGACCCGCATCCCCGGCGCGAGCCCGAGCTGGTCGGCGGCACGGCTGGTGACGCGCGAGCGCAGCACCGCCGTCCCCACCGCTATCGATACATCAACGATACCGGACTGCACGGGGCCGATTTCGGTCACCTCTCCTTCGAGGATGTTCTGGATGCTGACGTTTTGCGGGCGCTCGAGCGCGAGCGAAACATCTCGCGCCCTGATGCGCACGCGCACCAGCTCGCCGATCAGCGCGTCCAGGTTGGTCACTGTCAGGATGCCGCCGTCGAACGCGAGCGTGGCAAGCTCGTAGGCGAGGTCCTGCTCCACGACGCGCGCGTCGATCACCGCGCCGCCTTCGAACACACCGCCGGTGGGCCGCAGATCGGGACGGCCCATGACCTCCTCGACGCTGCCGATCGCGGCCACCTTTCCCGCAGACAACAGCACCACCGCATCCGCAAGACGGACGACCTCCTCCACCGCGTGGCTGACGTAGATGATGGGAATGCTGATCTCGTCGCGCATCAGCTCGATGTACTGCAGGACCTCGTCGCGGCGGTGCGCGTCGAGCGACGCGAGCGGTTCGTCGAGCAGCAGGACCTTCGGGCTCGAGAGGAGCGCACGGCCGATGGCGACGCGCTGCTTCTCTCCGCCGGAAAGGTCGCCCGGCCGCCGCTCCAGCAGCTCGTCCAGCCCCAGCAAGCGAACGATCCTCTCCAAAGGAACGAAGTGCTCGGAACGCGGTACCAAGTCGTGACCGTAGAGCAGGTTGCGTCTCACGGTAAGGTGGGGAAAAAGCCGGCCCTCCTGGAACACGTAGCCGATCCGCCGCTCGTGCACCGGCACATCGATCCCGGCTTCGCTGTCGAAGAGCACCCGGCCATCGATCTCGATGCGGCCTCGCGTGGGCCGGGTGAGCCCGGCGATGATGTTGACGAGCGAAGTCTTGCCGGCGCCCGACCGGCCGAAGAGCGCCGTCACCCGCGCATCGGCTTCGAATTCGATGGCGAGCTCGAGCTTGCCAACGCGGTGCTCGACGTCGACCTTAATCATCCC